>DASXJM010000169.1:0-2735 GCA_036497405.1 Streptosporangiaceae bacterium
GAAGGTCACGCAATGCCCGGAATCAATCCCCTGTGCCGTCTGGACCGTAGAAGGTACCTAGTACCCGCAATGGCGCCGGCCCAGAGACCACGGGGGTTTCGAGGGACATGAACATCGCTGCCCTGTTCGCCTGGCTGCTGACCGTGGCGGGCGGCCTCATCCTCCTGATGATCTGGATCATCGAGTACGACAGCGAGTTCCAGGGCACGGCCGCGACCCGGCTGCCAATCCCGGTGATCTCGACCCACGCGCTGCTGGCCCTGGGCGGCCTGACCGTGTGGCTGAGCTACATCCTGATCGACCAGGACCGGCTGGCCTGGATCTCGATCGCCATCCTGGGGGTGGTGGCCGTCCTCGGGCTGACCATGGCCGCCCGCTGGGTCCCGGTGCAGCGGAACTTCGCCAAGCCGGGCCCGTCGCTGACCAGCAGGCGCACGGCGCCGCCGGAACGGAACTTCCCGGTGCCGGTGGTCATCGCCCACGGCCTGCTCGGCCTGACCACCATCGCCCTGGTCGTGTACAGCACGCTCAACGGCTGACCGGACTCCGCGCGGCGGCCGGGGCGCCGTCCGGGGCTTCCGGCCTCGGCGACTACTCAAATTTGAGTAGTCGTGCTTTACTGCTCGGGTGAACCCGACCAGGTTGTTCGTGCTGGGCGCGCTGGCCCGGCGCGGACCGATGTACGGCCACCAGATCCGGCGCGACGCCCGGATGGACCGCGCCGACCTGTGGTCGGACGTCCGGCCCGGGTCGCTCTACGGGGCGCTGCACCGGCTGGCGGCCGAGGGGCTGATCGAGCCGGTGCGGACCGAGCAGTCCGGGCACCTCCCGGCCCGCACGGTGTACGCGATCACCGCCGAGGGCCGCCGGGAGTTGCTGGTGCTCCGGGCCGAGGCGCTCAGCGAGGTCGCGCTCCGGCCCGACCCGGTCGACCTGGCCCTGGTCATGAGCGGCGACCTGGACCCGGGCGAACTGCGCGGCTACATCGAGGACCGGATCCGGGTGCTGACCGCGCAGGCCGCGTTCCACACCCACCAGGGCGAGCGGGCCTGGCCGGACCAGACCGCCGCCGACGACCTGGTGGTCGAGCACACCCGGCTGCGGATCGAGGCCGAACTGGCCTGGCACCGGCTGGTGCTGGATCAGGCCGGAAAGCTGGCCTCATGACCGTCCAGCCGATCCGGTTGCTGGGCGACCCGGTGCTGCGCACGGCCTGCGACCCGGTGACCCGGTACGGGCCGGCCCTGGCCCGGCTGGTGGACGACCTGATCGACACCGTCCAGGAGCCGGGCCGGGCCGGGCTGGCCGCCAACCAGATCGGCGTCGGCCTGGCCGTGTTCGCCTACCACCTGGACGGCCGGCTCGGCTACGTGATCAACCCGGAGCTGACCGTCGGCGACGACGAGGAGGACGGCCCGGAGGGGTGCCTGAGCATCCCCGGCGTCACCGCGCTCCGGCGCCGGGCCACCCGGGCCAGCGTCACCGGCACCGATCTGAACGGCGACCCCGTCACGGTGACCGGCGCGGGCGAAATGGCTCGGGTCCTGCAGCACGAGGCCGGCCATCTGCGCGGCGAGCTGTTCATCGACGGCCTGGACCGCCGGGACCGGGCCCAGATCCTGCGCCGCTTCCGCGACCAGGCCAGCTGACCCCGCGGCATCCGGCGGCCGGGCGGTCCGATGATGTTCGGCCTGCTGGCGCTGGGTGCGACGGTCGTGGACACTGATGGGGTGCCGCTGCTGGAACGGGAAGCTCAGCTCGCCTCACTGAGGCAATACGCCCGGGAGGCCCGGGACGGCGACGGCCGGATGGTCCTCGTCGCCGGGGAAGCCGGGGTCGGTAAGTCAGCCCTGATCGAGCAGGTGCAGGCCGACCTGCCCGACGCCAGCTGGTACTGGGGGGCGTGCGACGGGCTGTTCACCCCGCGGCCGCTGGGCCCGCTGTTCGACATCGCGGCCAAGCTCGGCGGCGAGCTACTGGAGCTGTGCCGGGCCGACGCGCCCCGCGAGGAGCTGTTCGGTGCCCTGCTGGCCCAGGTCAGCGCACCGGACGCGCGGCACGTGGTGGTGGTCGAGGACATCCACTGGGCCGACGAGGCCACCATCGACCTGCTGCGCTTCCTGGGCCGCCGGATCCGGGACGCCGCCGTGCTGCTCATCGTGACCTACCGGGACGACGGGCTGGCCGCCGACGACCCGCTCCAGCTGGCCCTGGGCGACCTGGCCAGCCAGCGATCGGTCCGGCGGGTCACCCTGGCCCCGCTGTCCACCGGCGCCATCCAGGCCATGGCGGGTGGCAGCGTGACCGAGGCGGCCGCGCTGCACGAGCTGACCGGCGGGAACCCGTTCTACCTGACCCAGGTCATCGCGGCCGGGACCGACCAGGTTCCGGCCTCGGCCCGGGACGCGGTGCTGGCCCGGGCGGCCCGGCTGAGCCCGGCGGCCCGGACGGTGCTGGAGGCGGCCGCGCTGATCGGCACCCGGGTGGAGTTCCCGCTGCTGGCGTCGGTCACCGACGGCCCGGCGGCCGCCGTCGACGAGCTGATCGCGGCCGGCCTGCTGACCGGGGACGGCGTGAACCTGAGGTTCCGGCACGAGATCGCCCGGCTGGCCATCCAGGACGCCGTCCCGGGCCACCGGCGCGGGCTCACGCACACCGCGATCCTGGCTTCGCTGGGCCGCGCGGGCGGTGGTGACGACGCGCGGATGGCGTTCCACGCCGAGGGAGCCGGCGAC
>DASXJM010000170.1:0-2681 GCA_036497405.1 Streptosporangiaceae bacterium
CGCTCTTGGCGGCCAGGCCGAGCGCCACCGTCAGCCAGGTGAAGGCCAGCGCGACCAGGATCACCAGGCCGATCGCGGCCAGCCACTCGAGCGGGGTCGCGGTCGGCCGGAAGCCGACCCCGATGGCCACGCCGGTGACCACGACCATGCCCAGGATGGACTGGATCAAGCTGCCCAGCACGTGGCCGGTGAGCACCGAAGACCGGGTGATGGCCATGGTCCGGAAGCGGGCGATGATGCCCTGGGTCATGTCGGAGGCCACCGAGATCGCGGTGCCCTGGGCCACGGCGGCCGAGGTGAGCAGGATGATCGCGGGGGCCACGTAGTTGGCGTAGGCGGCCCGGCCGGTGAGCGCGGCCGCCCCGCTGGTCACCCCGGGCAGGCCGGAGCCGAGCGTGCCGCCGAACACGTACACGAACAGCAGCAGGAACACGATCGGCATGCCCAGGATCATCACGGTCAGGGACGGGTAACGCCGCAGGTGGAGCAGGTTGCGGCGCAGCATGGTGGCCGAGTCGGCCAAGACATAGGTCGTCATTGCGGGCCTCCGGTCAGGGCGAAGAACACGTCGTCGAGGTCGGGGGTGTGGATCGACACCTGGCCGGCCTCGACGCCCCCGTCGTGCAGCTGGTTGAGCAGTGTCCGCAGCGAGGCGGCGTCGCCCTCGCTCGGCACCTGCAAGGTCAGCGCGGCGTCGTCCCGGGCCGTGCTGTCCAGCAGCTTGGCCGCCAGGTCCAAGCCGGACCGGTCCGCGAAGTGCAGCACGACCGCGCTGTCGCCGATCGCGGCCTTGAGCTCGGCGGCGCGGCCTTCGGCCACGATGCGGCCGTGATCCAGCACCGCGACCCGGTCGGCCAGCTCGTCGGCTTCGTCCAGGTACTGGGTGGTGAGGAAGATGGTCACGCCGTCCGCCACCAGGCCGCGGATAATCTGCCACATGGTGCGCCGGCTGCGCGGGTCCAGCCCGGTGGTCGGCTCGTCCAGGAAGATCAGCCGCGGGTCCCCCATCAGGGTCATGGCCAGGTCCAGGCGGCGTTGCATGCCGCCGGAGTAGGTCGAGGCCGGCCGGCCAGCGGCGTCGGACAGCTCGAACTGCTCCAGCAGCGCACTGACGCGCTTCCGGCCGGTTTTCTTGCCCAGGTGATGGAGGTCGGCCATCAGGCGCAGGTTCTCCTGGCCGGTCAGCAGCGGGTCGATGGCGGAGAACTGGCCGGTGACCCCGATCAGGCCGCGGATCCCGTCCGGGTCCCGGGTCAGGTCGTGCCCGGCCACCTCGATCCGGCCCGCGTCGGCGGGGATCAAGGTGGACAGGATCTCCACCGTCGTCGTCTTGCCGGCCCCGTTCGGGCCCAGCAGCGAGAACACGGTTCCTTCGGGCACCGACAGGTCGATGCCGTCGAGGACGAGCGTGTCACCGAACGACTTCCGCAGCCCGGTCACGTTGATCGCGAGCGTCATGGCCCTGGTCCTTCCTGGTTGCGCCTGGTTGTTCCCGGTTGCTCCGGGGTGGCTCCGGTCAGGAGCGGTGGACGGTGATGTCGCCCATGCTGGTGCGGGCGTAGACCTCGACCGTGTGGTCAGCCGGGCCGGGCTGGTCGGTGGACTGCAGCTGGTTGCGGACGTGGCCGAACTGGGTGTGCGCGTCGAGCTTGGCCGCGGTGCCCGCCTGGATGCCGATCTCGATGCCGCCCATGCTGGTCTTCAGCGTGGCCCGGCCCTCGGTCAGACCGCCGATGCGCAGGTCGCCGTTGGCCGTGCTGGCGTCCACGGTCGAGCGTGCCCGGTCCACCTCGACCCGGCCGTTGGCGGTCCGGACCCGCAGGTCACCGGCGGCCTCGCCGATCCAGATCTCGCCGTTGGAGCTCTTGATCGCGGCCCGGTTGGTCACGGTGCCGATGCGGATCCGGCCCGAGGCGGTGGTGACGTCGGCGGCGCCGTTCACCCGATCGACGGAGACCGCGCCGGCCCCGGTGTTGACGTCGAGGGCGTCGCACTCGTCGAGTTCGACGTCGCCGGCGCCGCTGCTGATCCGGCAGTCCCCGAGGTCGCCCTCGCTGCGGAACGCGCCGACCCCGGCGTTGCCCTGCAGCCGCGACCCGGCCGGCAGCTCCACGGTGACGTCGACCGAGCCGGTCCGGCCGAAGATCGTGCGCAGCTTCGGCCCCTTGACCAGCAGCCGGCCGGACGCGTACTCGATCCGGGTCTGCTCGGCGGCGCGCACGTCGGCCTCTTCGTTCGGGTCGCTGGGGCGAACCTCGGCCGTGGTCTCGTCGCGTTCGGTGGCGGTGATCCTCGCGTCGCCGGCGGTGAACTCGATGACGGCCTGGATGGGGTCAGGGGTGTTGAAAGTAGGCATGACTGTTTTCCCTCCGTGCATGAATGGGTTTCTTGGGTGGCTTGTTGCCTGGGCTGGTGCTGGCTGGTGGC
Source organism: Streptosporangiaceae bacterium (assembly GCA_036497405.1). GTDB lineage: Bacteria > Actinomycetota > Actinomycetes > Streptosporangiales > Streptosporangiaceae > Bog-532. Next base: position 2,428 of record DASXJM010000170.1, read on the forward strand.
TAGCGGACCCAGCCGGTGAAGTGCTGGCCGCCGGTGGCGGCGCGGCGCGCTTCGCGGGCGGCGCGGCGGCCCGGGCCTGGCCCTGGGCCGGGGCCTTGCGGTTGGTTTTGGGTGCTCGGGTCGAGGGCGGCGGTGGCCGCCCGGACCAGCCAGGAGTTGACGCTCAGGCCCGCCTGGCTGGCGGCGTCCTCGACCCGGGCCTTGAGGTGCTCGGGCAGGCGCAGGTTGATCCGGACCATGGCCGCGTCCCCGTC
>DASXJM010000171.1:0-1905 GCA_036497405.1 Streptosporangiaceae bacterium
GCCGGACACGATGGCCGCCACCCGCTCGGGCTGGACCGCGCCGCAGACCACGTAGTCGGTCATGAACAGCGGCTCGGCCCCGCACGCGGCCAGGTCGTCGGCGACCATGGCCACCAGGTCCATCCCGACCGTGTCGTAGACCCCGAGCTGGCTGGCCAGCACGACCTTGGTGCCGACCCCGTCGGTCGAGGTGGCCAGCACCGGGTGCCGGTAGCTGGCCAGCCGCGAGGCGTCGAACAGCCCGGCGAACCCGCCGATGCCCCCCATCACCTCGGGCCGGGCCGTGCCCGCCACCGAGGCCCGCATCAGGTCCACCGCGCGGTCACCGGCGTTGATGTCCACCCCGGCGGCGGCGTAGCTGAGGCCGTCGCTGCCACCGGACGGGCCCGGCTCGGTGGTCACGGACGGGCCTCCTGCAGGGCGAGCTTGTCCTCGCGGGCGTACTTGCCGCGCTCGACCTCCTCGACCGGGATCGGGTACTGCCCGTCGAAGCAGGCCCGGCACAGCTGACCGGCCGGGATCGTGGTCGCCGCGACCAGGCCGTCCATGGAGATGAAGCCGAGCGAGTCGGCCCCGATCGAGGCACGGATCTCGGCCACCGACTCATGCCCGGCGATCAGCTCGGCCCGGGTGGCGAAATCGATGCCGTAGAAGCAGGGCCAGCTCACCGGCGGGCTGGAGATGCGGACGTGCACCTCGGCCGCGCCCGCCTCCCGCAGCATGGCCACGATGGCCCGCTGGGTGTTGCCGCGCACGATCGAGTCGTCCACCACCACCAGCCGCTTCCCGGCCACCACCCCGGTCAGCGGGTTCAGCTTGAGCCGGATGCCGCGCTGGCGGATGGTCTGGCTGGGCTGGATGAAGGTCCGGCCCACGTAGGAGTTCTTGACCAGGCCCTGGCCATAGGGGATGCCGCTGCCCTCGGCGTAGCCGATCGCGGCCGGCGTCCCGGACTCCGGCACCGGGATGACCAGGTCGGCCTCGACCGGGTGCTCGCCGGCCAGCCGGCGGCCGACCTCGACCCGGGTGGCGTATATGTTGCGGCCGCCGATGGTGGTGTCCGGGCGGGCCAGGTAGACGTACTCGAACAGGCAGCCCCGGGGCTGGGGGGTCGCGAACGTCCGGGACCGGACGCCGCGCTCGTCGATGGTGATCAGCTCGCCGGGCTCGATCTCGCGCACGAACCGGGCCCCGATGATCTCCAGCGCCGGGGTCTCACTGGCCACCGCCCAGCCGGTGTCCAGCTTGCCCAGGACCAGCGGGCGGAAGCCCTGGGGGTCGCGGGCCGCGTACAGGGTCCGCTCGTTCATGAACACCAGCGAGTAGGCCCCGCGGACCTGGGGCAGCGTGGCCAGGGCCACCTCTTCGATGGTGTCCCGGCGCGCCTCGGCGGCCCGGGCCGTGGCCGGGCGGGCGAACAGCTCGGTCAGCACGTCGGTGTCGGAGGTGGCCACCGGCATCCGGGCCTGGCGATCCGAGCTGTCGTCCAGCAGCCCGGCCAGCTCCAGGGTGTTGATCAGGGTGCCGTTGTGGGTCAGGGCCAGGCCGCCGTCACCGATGGGCCGGAACGTCGGCTGGGCGTTCTCCCACACCGACGAGCCCGAGGTGGAGTACCGGCAGTGGCCGACCGCGATGTAGCCACGCAGGTTGTTGAGGGTGGCCTCGTTGAAGACCTGGGCCACCAGGCCCATCTCCTTGTAGACCACCATCCGGTCGCCGTCGCTGACCGCGATGCCCGCCGATTCCTGGCCTCGGTGCTGGAGTGCGTACAGGCCGTAGTAGGCGAGCTTCGCGACCTCCTCACCCGGCGACCAGACTCCGAATACACCGCAGGCGTCTTGTGGCGGCCGGTCCGAGGGATCGAGATCATCCGTCAGGCGGCCGTCGGGCTTTGGCACGGCTCCA
>DASXJM010000172.1:0-5761 GCA_036497405.1 Streptosporangiaceae bacterium
GCAAGGTCACGTCGGCGCAGCAGGCCACTTGGAAGCCCGGCGGCTGGAGCACCCCGTTCAGCACGAGGTCCTCGCCGGACGTGTGGAAGTAGCTGTTGTACCAGACCATCACGTAGTTGTTCGCGTCCTTGACCAGGCCGGCGAACACGCCGCTGCTGTTGTTCACCGACCCGCTGTCCAGCGCCTGGACCTGGACCACGGCGGTGGAGTTCGCGCTGGTTGGCGCGGCACCGGAGACCAGGAACCCGAACCACGGCTGGGCCGCCGTGGCCGAGGCCAGCCCACCCCCGATGGACCAGGTGGGTGCGGCCTCGCCGGTGCCGGACGTCACCGACGACTGCAGCTGGGTGTAGTTGCCCAGGTCAGCCGAAGAAGTGAACTGGTCGTCGATCTGGCTGCGATAGGCGGCGGGGGAGTAGGCCACGGTCGTGGCCACCCGGCCGTAGGCGATGGTCCGGCCGCCGGTCACCGCGTAGGCGTACAGCGCGGCCTGCTCGCCGGGGGTGGCGGACGCGCTGGGCGTCACCGACCAGGTCGCGCTGTCACCGGCCCGCCCCGTCTGGCGTACCGTCCAGCCCGCCGGCGCCACCAGGTGCACGGAGACTTCGGAGGCACCCGTCCCCGCCGCCGGCCAGTAGGTGGTGGTCACCGGGGTGGCCTGGCCTTCATTCAATGAAACGCCGGTGGCGGTGGCGCCGTCGATCCACAGCCGGGCCCCGGGTTGCTCGGCGTCACCGGCCTCCAGTTCGGTGACGCCGCTGCAGTCACCGGCCTGGTCGGTCATGGTCACCAGGACCTGGCTGGTGGTCACGGCCGGGAACGTGACCAGGCTGAGGTCGTTGGCGGCCGGCGTGGCCGGGGTCTGTCGCTGCCCGGGCACGTCGGCCCAGCCGTTCGGGCCCAGGTACTGGACCCGGTACGAAGCGGGCGCGGCCACGGTGCCGCCCGAGCCCGTGCTGGCCCAGGTGTACAGCCGGACCTGGCTGACTGGGACCGCGGCTCCGAAGTCGACGCCCAGGTCGCTGACGGTCCCGGCCGGCTGCGGAGCCCCCGCGGCCGTGCAGTCGGTCCACTGCGAGGCCTGCTGGCTCTCGGGGTAGATGACCTGGCCGTCGGTGGCGTCGGCCGCGGTCGTGCCCGGCCCGCTGGCCGACGCGAACGCCGCCGGGCGGCCCTGCCCGTACACGTTGGCGGCCAGGTCGGTGAACGTGCCGGCCGCCTGCGACCCGGCGCCGGGCCCGCTCAGCGGGATCGTCAGGGCCCGGATCGTGGGTGAGCTGGCCACCTCCCGCCCGTCCAGGTAGACGTGCAGGCCCGGGCCCTGGTGGTAGCGGCTCCCGGTCTTGTCCCACAGCACGGTGAGGTTGTGGCCGTGGTAGGGCACGTTCTCCAGCGCGGCATGGTCCCAGCCGGCGGGGATCAGAGGCTGGATCTTCACCGTGTTGCCGAGCTGGGGACGCAGTCCGATCAGCCCGGAGATGACCAGATCATTGAATGTCGAATGGTTGTAGTCATTGGCATCGTAGATCCAGTCCGGTTGCGAGGGGTCGTGGGCCTGCCCCACGTGCGGCTGGCCGTTCTGCTGCTGGGTGGCGGCGTAGGTGTGCAGCAGGCTGTCGTAGTCGGCCGCCGTCACGTAGGACTGGGCCGGGTAGTTGTCGAGCTGGTTGGCCAGCCCGGTCAGCGTCTGCGCGGTGGCGAACGGCCAGCTCGGCCCGTCCCAGCGGCAGCAGCCCTGGTCGGCCTGGTCCATGAACCACTTGCTGCGCTGCTCGACCGTGGTCGGACCGTACGGTGCCGCGAAGCCCTGGGCGTCGGTGAGCTGGGACCACGCCGAGGAGTCGGCCGCGGCGGGCATGTTGAACATCCACGGCACATAGCCGATCTCCTCCCGGGCCGACAGCAGCGTGTGGTCCGGGTTGTTGTCCCGCCCCAGGTCGTAGAAGAACTGCCGGCTCGGGTCCCACAGCCACTTCTGCATGCTGGCCTGCAGGGCCCGGGTCTGGCCCCGGTAGGTGGCGGCGGTCTTCGGCTGCCCGGCCAGGGTCGCCAACTGGGCGATGGCCTGGGCGTCCCCGTACTGGTAGGCGTTGATGGTGGGCCGGTAGCCCGCGCCACCGTGGTACGGGTCGGCCGGGTCAGTCTCGTACGACGAGGCCGAGTACTCCATCCCGTCCCACACCGGGACCTGCCAGTACAGCCCCAGCTGGCGGTGGTACTGGCTGTTCCAGCCCTGGTACTGGCGTTCCAGCTCGGGCAGCAGCCGGGTCGCGGCCGCGGTGTCGCCGGTGACCTCGGCCTGCCACAGCACCGCGCTGGCCAGCCAGATGCTGTACTCGTGGGCCCAGTCGGTGGTGTTCGAGTTGTCGGCGTCGGTGGCGGGCTTGGGGCCGGACCCCGCCTCCTGCAGCCAGTACCGGATGTCGTCCTCGACCGGCTGCTGGTCCCGGACCCAGCGGCCCTCGTCGATCTGCTGGTCCGACGACGCGTTGATGGCCCCGAACGGCGCCGCGTAACCCGGGTAGCCGAAGAACTCGGTCAGCACGTCGCCGTTGGCGGTCCCGGTCGGCCGCAGGTGCTCCTTCCACACCCGCCAGCGGTAGTAGTAGGTGCTCTGAATGGTCTGGTCGGGCACGTCGAGGAACGGGATGTTGGCCTCGTACCAGGCCTTCTCGTCCGTGCCGCCGAGCAGGGCATTGTCGTTCAGGAAGTGGGTGCCGAGGCCTACCGGCGGATAGGCGCGCACGGGCGCCGGAGCGGCCGCTCCGGACACAGCTCCGGACACCGTGGCCCCGGCAACCGGAGCAGCCAGACCCAGCGCGGTGGCCAGACCCGCCACTGTCGCGCACACGGAAACGAAATGCCTCATAACCGGACATTAATTCACCGAGGTATTGGTCCGTCAAGCGCCTGGCCCGGGCCGCCAATATGCACCGGTAATACTGGCGAAATGTCTTCGTTGCGTGGGATTGTCATGCTGACCCCCTGGTGAGTGCCAGGCCGGACCGTCCTCGGCTCAGCTGGCACCGTGAGAAGGGAGGGGTCCCTCATGGCGCTGGCCCCAGGAGTACCTGTCACCGGAGCCGCCGAGGCTGAGAGCCGCAAGCTGCAACGCCACTTCGGCCGCTTCGACATCCTGTTCTTCCTGATCTGCACGATCGTCGGCGTGGACACGATCGCCTCGGTGGCCAGCAGTGGCGGCGAGGCCTTCACCTGGATGATCGTCTTCGCGGTGGTCTTCTTCGTGCCCCAGGCGCTGCTGTTCGCCGAACTGGGCACGGCCTTCCCGCAGGAAGGCGGCCCGTACATGTGGACCCGCCTGGCCTTCGGCCACCTGGCCGGGGCCATCAACAACTTCCTGTACTGGGTGACCAACCCGGTCTGGCTGGGCGGCACGCTGGCCTTCTCCGCGATCACCGCCATCCAGGTGTTCTTCCACGGCGGCAACAACTTCTCCACGCCCTGGTTCTTCGTGATCACCCTGATCTTCATCTGGGTCTCGGTGCTGGCCGCGATCATGTCGCTCAGCTACGGCAAGTGGGTGCCGACCGCGGGCGCGTTCGCCCGGTTCTTCCTGCTCGGCTTCTTCACCATCGCGGTCATCTGCTACGCCGCCAAGCACGGCGTGCACGGCCTGACCGCGGGCAACTTCAAGCCCACCTCGGCCGGGTTCGTGGCCCTGGTGGCCGTGCTGCTGTTCAACTACGTGGGCTTCGAACTGCCCAACAGCGCCGGCGAGGAGATGACCAACCCCAAGAAGGACGTGCCGTTCGGCATCGCCCGCAGCACCGTGGCCAGCTTCCTGCTCTACGCGGTCCCGGTCCTCGGCATCCTCGTCGTGCTGCCCGCCGGCCAGGTCACCAACTTCGGCGGGTTCGTGGACGCCATCCAGCAGGTGTTCACGGTGTTCGGCGGCCACGTCAGCCACGGCACCGTGGTGCTGACCGGGTCCGGCGCGGTGCTCGGCGACCTCTGCGCCATCATGTTCATCATCTGTGTGCTGACCTCGGGCGTGACCTGGATCATGGGCGCGGACCGGGCCCTGGCCGTGTCCGGCTACGACGGCGCCGCCCCGCGTTCTCTCGGCGTCATCAACGCCCGCTTCGGTACCCCGGTCCGGGTCAACATCTTCAGCGGCGTCGTGTCCACCATCGTGCTGATCCTGGCTCACCAGCTGACCAGCGGGAACGCGGCCAAGTTCTTCGGTGCGGTGCTGGGCGTGACGATCTCGACCACGCTGGTCAGCTACCTGCTGATCTACCCGGCGCTGTGGAAGCTGCGCCGCAGCCACCCCGAGGTGGCCCGCCCGTTCAAGATGCCGTACTACAAGCCGCTGACCGTGATCTTGATGGTGCTGCTGGTCATCACGGTGGTCGAGCTGTTCGCGCCCGGCGCGGGTATGCACTGGTTCAGCTCCGACTTCGCGCCGGACGGCTGGAGCCATGGCGAGCGCCTCACCTACCTGGCCACCGAGGCGGTCCCGGTGCTGGCCTTCGTGCTGGTCGGGGTGCTCTTCTGGGTCATGGGCAAGAAGACCCGCGAGGACGTGGTCCGGCTGGCCCCGGCCAACGCCGACCCCTCCGACGACGCCGACCCGGCCGCCCCAGTTACCTGATTAGAACAAAATATCGAACATCGCTCGATACCATGGCGAAATGCGCGTATGGATCGAGCTGGACGAAGAGGGGTCAGGCTGGGCACAGACGCGGATGCTGGTCGCCTGGCTGGCCCACGCCGGCTACGCGGCTCAGGTCCTGATCGGCCCGGAGCCCAAGGTCCTCGCGCTCACCGGCCACCCCCTGATCCCGGCCGAGCGCGAGGCCTTCGGCCGCCCGCCCTGACCACAATGGAGCAGTGCCGTCCCGCCGGTCCGGCCCCGAGAGCCCAAACCTGTGCGCGTCCAATGGAGGCGCGGAAGCCAGATGTGATACCCGGGTAGCCGATGACGTGTACGGTAAACGTCTTCGCGCTGGGTAGTAAGTGGGAGACCGCAGGCAAACGCCCGGGTGCACGCGGGAACATAGAAGGCCGCCGGCGCGCTTACCTAACCAGCGCAGGACTTCGGCCTCACGGCCGGCGGTGCGCCCGTTGCGGTTCAAGGAACATGGCCATGAACCCAGGGGCGCGGGAGAACCAATGCGCGCTCGCGCGGCAAGCTATGCAATGCCGCAGCTATAGCAATGAGGAGAATCGCTAAGTGCCGAGAGCTGACTTCATCGAGACCGAGGGCACCATCAGCCGGTTGCGTGGACACGGCTTCTACACCGTGACACTCGCCAACGGGCACGAGGTCCTCGCGAGGATGTCGGGACGGATGACGAAGAACCACATCCGCGTAATCCAAGACGACCGCGTGCTGCTGGAGATCAGCCCGGCGGACTGGTCGCAGGGGCGCATCGTTTACCGCTATAAGTGATTCGCGTTAGGACTTCTGGCGAGCGGGCCGGCGCGCCAGGGCCGGCCAGGGCTCGCGGACTGCAGTCGATGACGCTCTCCAGCGGGCAGGCGCTGGCCGGCGCGCATATCCCGACGCTGGTTCCCCTCCGGGAAAACCGCGAAGCTGCCGCCGAACGCCACGACGCCACGACGCTGCGCGGTCAGGCGGGCCAGCATCCCCGGGATATTCGTGACTGCCAAGAGCGGCGACAAGGCCGCCCGCGGTACGGGCCTGGGCAGGCTGCTCGTGGACGCGATCGAGCAGCGGGAGGCGGAACGCTGGCTGGCCGCGGTCGAACTGCATGCGCAGACGCACGCTCGTAGC
>DASXJM010000173.1:0-13702 GCA_036497405.1 Streptosporangiaceae bacterium
CGCCAGCCAGCGCTACCGTCTGATGCGGACCCACGAGTGGAACGACCAGGTGATCGAGCGCCTCCGGCAGGAACTGCACTAGCCCTTAACGCAGGTGAGCCGGGGACGCGCAACGTGCCGCGTCCCCGGCTCAATGCCTTCTAACTTCTAGCGGATCAGACGGTGCCGGTGCCCGGGCCGGCCGCCGTGTCGGAGGCGGCACCGTCCACCGGAGACGTGGGTGCCGCCGGCGGGTCAACGGGCGCCTCCTGAGTGGCGCCCGTGGTGGCACTGGTCGCCGTGGCGCCACCCATGCCACCGCCGGTCACGGGACCGTCCGCCCCCTGGTCGAGGGTGATGTTGGCCCCGGTGGCCGGGTTGAACACGTGCATGTTCCGCAGGTCGGCCCAGAGCTCGGTCTCCTGGCCTTCGCGCGCGGTGCTCTCCGGGTCCAGCCGCGCGGTGATGAGTTCGCCGCTGGATCCGGACCCGGCGGCGCCGGAATCCTCGGCCAGCTCGGCCAGCTCCGCACTGGTGACGTCGCTGACGAACTCCTTGGTGAAGTAGACGAAGACGTCGGAGCCCACCGATTCGAGCACGTCGATATTGGCCCGCAAGGTGAGCCCGCTGTCCCGGTTCGCCGACGACACCAGAGCCGCGTCCTCAAAGCTCTCCGGCCGGATGCCGATGAGGAGGTCGCGTGGGGCGTTGGTCTGCTCCAGGGTCCGGCGCAGCTGGTCGGTCAGCGGGATGTCACCCAGCGGGGTGTGCAGGGTGCTGTCCTCAACCCGGCTGGGCAGGAAATTCATCGCCGGGGAGCCGATGAAGCCGGCCACGAACAGGTTGCGCGGCCGGTCGTAGAGTTCCTGCGGCGTGGCGAACTGCTGCAGCAGCCCGCTGCGCATGACCGCGACCCGGTCGCCCAGGGTCAGGGCCTCGGTCTGGTCGTGGGTGACGTACACGGTGGTGGTGCCCAGCCGCCGCTGCAGCCGGGACAGCACGGTCCGCGTCTGCACCCGCAGCTTGGCGTCCAGGTTGGACAGCGGCTCGTCCATCAGGAACGCGGCCGGGTCCCGGACGATGGCCCGGCCCATGGCCACCCGCTGCCGCTGACCGCCGGACAGGTTGGCCGGCCGGCGGTCGAGGTGCTCGGTCAGGTCCAGCACCCGGGCCGCCTCGCCGACCTTCTCGTCGATCTCCTTCTGCGGCCGCTTGGCCAGCTTCAGGGCGAAGCCCATGTTCTGCCGCACGGTCATGTGCGGGTAGAGGGCGTAGCTCTGGAAGACCATGGCGATGTCGCGGTCCTTGGGGGCCTCGTTGTTCACCACCTTGCCACCGATGCGCAACTCGCCCTCGGTGATGTCCTCCAGCCCGGCGATCATGTTCAGGGTGGTGGACTTGCCGCAGCCGGACGGCCCGACCAGGATGACGAACTCACCGTCTTGGATATCCAGGTTGATCTTGTCGACCGCGAGCGCACCGTCCGGGTAGCGCTTGGTCACATTGTCCAGAATGATTTCAGCCATTGTCTGTTCCTCCTAGCCCTTGACCGCGCCTGATGTCAGCCCAGCGACGATCCGGCGCTGGAAGAACAGCACGAAGATGATGATCGGGATGGTGATGACCACCGCGGCGGCCGCGATCGGGCCGGTCGGGATGGTGAAGACCGAGCCACCACTGAAGTACTGCATCGCGGCCGGCGCCGTCCGGGCCGAGATGGTCGAGGTGAACGAGATCGCGAACAGGAAGTCGTTCCAGCAGGCCAGGAAGACCAGGATGGCCGTGGTGACCATGCCCGGGGCGGCCAGCGGCGCGATGACCTTGGTGAAGGCCTGGAACGGCGTGGCGCCGTCCATCTTGGCCGCTTTTTCCAGCTCCCAGGGAATCTCGCGGAAGAACGCCGACAGGATGTAGATCCCCAGCGGCAGGCCGAACGCGACGTAGGGGATGATCAGGCCGGGCCAGGTGTTGAACAGGCCCAGCGCCCGCTCGATGCTGAACAGCGGGGTGATGAGCGAGATCTGCGGGAAGATCGCGATCAGCAGCGCCATCCCGATCAGCACGCTCTTGCCGGGGAACGCCAGCCGGGCCACCGCGTAGGCGGCCATCGAGGCGAGCGTGACGGCGATGACCGTCGAGATCAGCCCGATGCCGATCGAGTTGATCAGCGGCCGGATGAACTGGGAGCTCTGCAGGATGCCCGAGTAGTTCCCCCAGGTCCACTGGCTGGGTACGAACGACGGGTCGAGCACCGCCGTCGGCGTCTTGAACGACAAGGAGACCAGCCAGAGCACCGGGATCAGGGCCAGCGCGATGACGACAAAGTTGGCGATGCCCCAACCGGCCTTCTGCCGGGGGGTGGTAGTTACCGCAGCCATGCCCGGGTCACCTCTTCCCGATGTCCGTGCCGGGGGCTGCGGTCCCGAAGCCCCGGATGAAAATGATGGCGATGATGGCGACGCAGATGAAGATGAGCACCGAGATGGCCGAGCCGATCCCCAGGTTGAGCGCGTTGAACAGGTTGTCGTAGCCGAGGATGGAGACGGACCCGGTGTTGTTGGCCCCGGCGGTCAGGATGTAGATGTTGTCGAAGATCCGGAACGAGTCCAGCGTGCGGAACAGCAGCGCGACCAGGATGGCCGGTTTCATCAGCGGCAGCGTGATCTGGGTGAACCGCTGCCAGGTGGTGGCCCCGTCGACCTTGGCCGCCTTCTGCAGATCCTCGGGGACCAGCGACAGGCCGGCCAGCAGCAGCAGGGCCATGAACGGCGTGGTCTTCCAGATCTCGGCCAGGATGATGACCGCGATCGCCTGCACCTGGCTGGTCAGCGGGGCCGAGTTGTTGAACGCGGCCGACAGGTAGCCGGTGCCCGGCGTCCAGGCGTACTGCCAGCCGTAGGCGGCGGCCACGGTCACGATGCCGTACGGGATCAGGGCCGCGGTGCGGACCACACCCCGGAAGAAGATCGTCCGGTGCAGGAGCTGAGCCAGCAGCATGCCGAGGACCAGCGTGATCGCCACCGAGAACACCGTGATGATCACGGTGACCACCAGCGCCGTCCACCAGTACTGCGACGACAGCACCGCGCCGTAGTTGGCCAAGCCGATGAACTTCTTCTCCTGCGGCAGCTCCAGGTTGTACTTCTCCAGCGACAGCCAGATCGCGTAGATGATCGGGTAGGCGGTCACCGCCACCATCACGATCACGGCGGGCGCGATCAGCATGAAGCCCAGCCGCCGCTCGGCCTTGGCGCCTTCGGACAGTTGCTTCCGGTGCCCGGGTGTCTGTTCGCTGGTGGCTTCGGATCCCGCCGCCACTGGCGCGTTCACGGTCATCGCGGTGTTCCTTCCCTTGCCGCCTGCCACCAGACCCGGCGGCTCACGGGACCAGGCCCTTCGATTGCAGTGCGTTGTTCAGCTGGCCTTTCAGCGACGAGACCGTCCCGGTGGGATTGATCCCGGACGCCGGGAAGACCTGGTGCGAGATGTCGATCGAGACCACCTGGTACAGCGGCGACTTGGGCCGGACGCTGGCGTTCTGCAGGGCCTTGAGGATGTCGGCGTGCATCGGGTAGTCGGGGTACAGCTTGGGGTTGTGGTACAGGCTCTCGATCGTGGGCGGTGTACCGCCGACGGTCGCGCCGAGCAGCTGGTTCTGCGCGTCCCGCATGCAGAGCGCGGCCTTGAAGGCCAGGGCCGAGTGCTTGGAGTACTTGCTGACCGCGAGGTCGACGCCGCCGATGGTGACCTTGGCGGGCTTACCCGGCACGACCTGCGGGTACGGCGCCCACTTGAAGTTCTTGAACAGCTTGGGGTTGTCGGACTTCATGGACGGATAGACGAACGGGTAGTTCAGCTGGAACGCCGCCGTGCCGGCCTCCATGGCCAGCCGGTTCTGGTTCTCCATCTGCACGTCCAGCGACGGGTCGGCCGCGGGCCCGGTGGCCAGCTGCTTCATGATCGTCAGCGCTTTCGTCGCCGACGAGTCCAGCGTGACCTTGGTGCCGTCCGCGTTGAGGATCGAGCCGCCCGCGCTGGCCACCATGGTGTTGAACCAGACCGTGCCGCCCTCGTACTGGGCACCCTGGATCTCGATGTAGTGCGGCTTGCCTTCCTTGGCCAGCTTGCTGGCGTCGGCGAGCATCTCGGCCCACGTCTTGGGCGGGTTGGGCACCAGGTCCGAGCGGTACCACAGCAGCTGGGTGTTGGAGTTGTCCGGGGCCGCCCACAGCTGGCCCTTGTACTCCGCCGTCTCCAGGGCCGGCTTCAGGGTGTTGCCGACCACCGAGGCCTTGTTGGCGCCGGTCCAGGGCAGGATCCAGCCGGCCTGAGCGAACTCAGCCTCCCAGGTCACGTCCAGGGCCATGATGTCGATCGTGTCGTCGTGCGCGGCCAGCCGCCGGACCAGCTGCTGACGCTGGCCGTCCGAGCCCTGCGGCAGCAGCTGGAAGGAGATCTTGTACTGCCCGTTGCTCTGCGCGTCGCAGTTCTTGATCATGGTGTCAGTCGCACCGGACACGTCCGGGAACTGGTAGAAGTTCAGCGTCACCGGGCCGGTACTGGCCCCGGCCGAGCTACACGCGGCCAGGGCGCTGCAGCCCAGGACCGCGATGGTCCCGGCCACACCAACCTTGGTACGCAAGCGCCGGGTGGACCGGCCAAGGACCGAGCGCCGCGAGGCGCGCCGGGCCGGAGGATCGGTGGCAGACGTCATTGTCCCTCCCGCGTGGGGTAGCCATGGCCGGCCCAGCACGTGCATGCCCGACCACCCCACTTCGTCGTCGGTGGCCCGCCGGACCCGAAGACCGGAGCCGGCGAATCTCTCAGGTCCCTGGCGAGCGACAAGGACCTATGCATATGAAAACTCTCCGGTTACTTAGTGCGTCAAGAGGCAGGAGTGATTCGTTGTTGAGAGAGCTGTGTGCCGGTGTGGTCCCTTGTGTGGTGGAACGTTAAATCATGTCGCCCTGGCACCTAATTTCGGCAAACTTTGCACACTGACGCTCCAAATCGCCCGTTGGCTCGCGGGCCGTGATCAGATCTTTATCCAGGTCTTACCGTCACTTGGCTGGTTCTTACCCACCACGGCGACCTGGCACGACAGTGCCGGCTAATTGGCCGGCCTAATTGGTATGGCGAGCCCGCAGGCCGTCGATGAGGATGCCGAGACCATGCTCAAAGCGGTCACCGGGCGAGCTCAGCGCCCCGGTCGCCGCGCGCAGCAGCGGAAACGAGGCCGCGCCGGGGGGTACCGGCGGCCCGTCCTGGCCCGGGTCCTGGCCGCGGTCCGGGTCGGCGTCGTGCTCGGAGGCGGCGGCCCGGCCGCCCTCGGCCTGGAGATCGAGCACGTCACCGAGCACGTAGGCGTTCAGGGTCAGCAGCGCCAGCAGGCCGTCGCCGGGCGAGAAACCCGCGCCGGCCAGGGCCTCCAGCTGCCGTTCGATGCCGGGCAGGCTCGAGCTGGTCGGGCGGTTGCCCGACACGACCAGAACGCTGTCCCGGTGGGCCAGCAGCGCCGTGCGCATGACCCGGGCCCGGGCCGTGAGCCATTCCCACCACGGCTGACCGGGCCGCGGTTCCCGCCAGGCGGCCAGCGCCTCCTCCAGGATCGCCCCGGCCAGCAGGTCGAGCAGCTCGCGCTTGTTGCGGACGTGCCAGTACAGGGTGGGGGCGCGGATGCCCAGGCGCTCGGCCAGCCGCCGCAGCGTGAGCCCGTCCAGCCCGCCCTCGTCGAGCAGCTCGAGCGCGGCGGCGACGATGCGTTCCCGGGTGACCGGCATGGCCGGAATTCTATTGCTCCTCTAACGACGTTAGGGAAGACTGGCCGGGTGGGATGGCCGCAACGAACGACGCCGACGTCCTCGTCGCGGGGGGCGGGCCGGTGGGCCTGATGCTCGCCTGCGAGCTCCTGCCCGCCGTCCGGGCCGAGCAGGAGCTCATCCAGGCCATGCTGCGTCCCCGCGCAGACGGAGGTTCATCATCTGATCGAAGGTCGATACCCCGGCTGACCGGTCACTTCGCTGGTATCCGACCGGCTCGACCCCACCGACCCGCGCTCCCTGCCCCCACCCCCCTGCTCCTGAGCAATCGATTTCTCTAAGCTGGGGGTATGGACTATCGCACGCTAGGACGTAGTGGCTGTGCCGTGTCGAACGTCTGCCTGGGGACGATGACGTTCGGGGCGGAGACCGACGAGGCCGGGTCCCACGAGCAGCTGGACCGGTTCGTGGCCGCGGGGGGCACGCTGGTGGACACCGCCGACGTATACGCCCAGGGCCGGTCGGAAGAGATCATCGGGCGCTGGTTCGCCAGCCGGCCCGCCGACGTCATCGAGCCGGTGGTGCTGGCCACCAAGGGCCGGTTCGCCACCGACAGCTTCCCCAACGGCGCCGGGCTGTCCGCGCGCCACCTGACCCGGGCCCTGGACAATTCCCTGCGCCGGCTGGGGCGGGACAGTGTCGACCTGTACCAGGTGCACGCCTGGGATCCGCTGACCCCGCTGGACGAGACCGTGACCACGCTGGACGGTTTCGTCCGGGCCGGCAAGATCCGCTACTGGGGGCTGTCCAACTTCACCGGCTGGCAGCTGACCAAGGTGCGGTACGTGGCCCGGGAGCTGAACACGACCGGCCCGGTCACCCTGCAGCCGCAGTACAGCCTGCTGGCCCGGGAGATCGAGTGGGAGATCGTGCCCGCCGCGATCGACGCCGGGCTTGGCCTGCTGCCGTGGAGCCCGCTCGGTGGCGGCTGGCTGTCCGGCAAGTACCGGCGGGACCAGCGCCCGTCCGGCGCGACCCGGCTCGGCGAGGACCCGAACCGCGGCATGGAGGCCTACGACCGGAAGAACACCGAGCGCACCTGGCGGGTCATTGACGCGGTGCAGAAGGTGTCCGAGGACCGGGGCGTGTCCATGGCCGAGGTCGCCCTGGCCTGGGTCACCGACCAGCCCGGGGTCAGCTCGACCATCCTCGGCGCCCGCACCACCGAGCAGCTGGAGGCCAACCTGAAGGCGGCCGGGCTGCACCTCACCGAGACCGAGACGGCGGCGCTGAACGAGGCCAGCGATCCTCACCCGGTGGACTACCCGTACGGCGAACTGGGTGTCGACCAGCGGGATCGCACCCTGGCCGGCTGAGCTCGATCCAGCCGGAGGAAAGCAGCGGGCCCCAGGGCAACCCTGGGGCCCGCGCCGTTCCCGAGCGGTCCGGAAGCCGCCCCCTAATCGCCAGTGTCCAGATCGCGCGGGAACTCCGCCGCCAGTCACGGAACGTAACCAGCGGGGAAAGGGATTATGACACGTCCGCCGCGCGGACGGAAGAGTCAGGTCCCCGTGTTGTCCATTATAGGAACCTTTGTTCGTTATTTCCACTTGAAGTGGACGAACAACCGGCCGAAGTTCTTGGAGTCCTTCTCCACCCGGTGATACTTGGCCTTGATTTCCTTCTGGTCCAGGAACCGCAGCACGCGCTTCTTCAGCTGACCCGAGCCCTTGCCGGGAATGATCTCGATCATCGGGGCCTTCTTGGCTTCGGCCTCGGCGATGATGTCGCGCAGCGCCCGGTCGATATCGGCACCCCGGTTGTAGATGTCGTGCAGGTCCAGCTTCAGCTTCATGTCCTGACCGTACGACAGCGAGCAGAAAGGCAGCGAATGCTGTTCGGAGATGAGCACGTCCAGCGCTACGAGGAGACCGACGGCGCGGAAGGCCACGAGTGGCAGGGCACGACCGCACTGATCCTCACCACCACCGGGCGCAAGTCGGGCCAGTCGCGGAAGAGCGCGCTGATCTACCAGAAGTTCGGCGACGACTACCTGATCGTGGCGTCCAAGGGGGGCGCCGACGAGCCGCCGCTCTGGTACCTCAACCTGGAGGCCCGGCCCGAGGTTCAGGTCCAGGTCCAGGGGGACAAGTTCCGGGCCCGGGCGCGGACCGCGAACGCGGCCGAGAAGCCCGCCATGTGGGACGTCATGGCCCAGGCCTGGCCTTCGTACAACGACTACCAGAAGAAGACCGGCCGCGAGATCCCGGTCGTGGTCCTCGAACGCGAGTCCTGAGCGTCAGCGGGGCGGGCCGTCCGGCCACAGCCGGGTGACGATCTGGGCCACCGTGTCCGCGGGCGAGCCGCCGGGGGTGATCACCACCACCTGCGGCTCGTCCTGCGGCACCTCCTGCGCGGCCAGCTGGCTGGCCAGCAGGTCCTGGGGGAAGAAGTGCCCGCGCCGCCCGGCCAGCTGCCGGGCCAGGGTGCCGGCGTCCTCGAACAGATAGACCAGGGTGACCTCGGGCCGGCCGCCCAGCAGCGCGTCGCGGTACTCCCGGCGCAGCGCGGAACAGGTCACCACCGCGGATTCGCCGGCCGCGATCCGTTCGTCCATCCAGGCCCCGATGGCGTGCAGCCACGGCCAGCGGTCGGCGTCGGTCAGCGGCTCGCCGCGGTGCATCTTGGCGACGGCGGCCGCGGAGTGGAAGGCGTCCGCATCCGCGAACGTCCAGCCCAGCCGGCCGGCCAGGCCGGTCCCGATCGTCGTCTTACCGCTGCCGGACGGCCCGGCGATTATCACGATCACGGTGCCGGACTCTACCGGCGACCCCAGTGCGCGCCCAGGCCGCCATGGCCGATGCTGAGGCCGCCGCGGTGGCGGCCGGCCAGCACGTGCTGCCACCAGGCCAGCCAGGCGGCCACCGCCGAGCTGAGCGGGCGGCGGGCCGTGACCGGCGGGGCCGCGGTCCGGGCCACCGGGGCGCGCTGGGCGTTCTCGGCCGTGCCCGGGTAGGTGGCCTCGCGGGCCGGGGACGTCTTCACCGGGGCCGGGGTCCGGGCCGGAGCCGAGGACGCGGGTGGCGACGCGCTGGGCGGGGAGGACGTGGGCGCGGCCGGCGTGGACGCCGGGGCGCTGGACCGGACGGCCGGAGCCGAGCCGAGCGCGGTGGGCCGGTCCGGAGCCGGCGCCTGGGCCATTAGCAGGCCCACCCCGGCGATGACCGCGGCCACCGCGACCACCCCGGTCACCACGGTGATGGCGGTGCGGAAGCTGATCTCCTCCATGCGCGCGTACAGCGAGCTACGGAAGGCCGCGAACCGGGTCAGCACCAGGGCCCGGTCAGTGGATCAGGGCGTCGACGGCCAGGGCCGCGAACAGCAGCGTGAGGTAGATGTTCGACTCGTGGAACAGCCTCATGGTCTGGACCTTGCCGCCGCGGATGGCGCGCCAGTGCATCCGGTGCACCTCGGCCAGGAACAGGGCGCCGAACACGATCGCGCTGATCCCGTAGACTGGGCCGGTGGCCAGTGGCCAGACCGCGACCGAGGCGATCACCGTCAGCCAGGTGTCGACCAGGCTCTCGGTCATGACCCGGCGCAGCGAGGCCACCACCGGGAGCATGGGGATGTCCACGCTCCGGTAGTCATCCTTGAACTTGACCGCCAGCGCCCAGAAGTGCGTCGGCTGCCAGAAGAACACCACCAGGAACAGCAGGAACGCGGGCCAGGACAGCGCGTCCCGCACGGTGGCCCACGCGATCAGCACCGGCGCCGCCCCGCAGATGCCGCCCCACAGCGTGCTCTGCGACGTCCGCCGCTTGAGCAGCATGGTGTAGACGACGACGTAGTACAGGATCGCGCCCAGGGTCAGCGCGGCGGCCAGCAGGTTGGCCAGCGCCGCGAACAGCCCCACCGACACCAGGCCGATCACGGTCCCGAAGATCAGGGCCGCGCGCGGGGAGACCGTGTGCCGGGCCAGCGGCCGGCCCCGGGTCCGGCGCATGACCTGGTCGATGTCGCGGTCGATGTAGCAGTTCAGGGCGTTGGCGCTGCCCGCCGCGAGCGCTCCCCCCAGCACCACCACGGCCGCGTCCAGCAGCGACGGCAGCCCGCGGTTGGCCAGGAACAGCACCGGCACGGCGGTGATCAGCAGCAGCTCGATGATCCGCGGCTTGCACAGGGCCACGTAGGCCTGCACGATCTGACGGGCCGTGGGCGCCTCGGACGCGTCCGCACTGCTCTCGCGGCCCGCGCCGAGCGAGCTTCGCCGGGTGTCGACGGCACTCAACGAAAACCGACCACCTTCCGGTTGGCGGGGAGAACAGCGCGGCACGGCTGCGCCGCAGCGTACGTGGGGGGCCCGGGCGCGCGTACCGCGCGGTGGGCGAAACGAGCAGGGAAACCCGCCAGCCACCTCGAAGCCTACATGGCGTCGTAATTGCCTCGACGGGAGTCCGGCGGTTCTGCTGCTGGCCGGCCGGCGGCGGCTGTGAAATTCTGGGCCGGATGACACCTGACGAAGCGGTTGACCGGGCCTTTCTCGACGGCATACGGGCGCTCGACGCGCAGCCGCCGCAGGACCCGGCCGGCCCGCTGAGCCCCGGGTCCCCGCTGACCGGCGCCCGGTGCCTGGAGGTCTTCGGGTCCCAGCTGGCCAGCCGTCACCTCGACCTGGCCGCCCGGGTGCTGCGCCGCCAGGGTCACGGCTACTACACGATCGGCTCGGCCGGGCACGAGGCCAACGCCTTGGTCGCGGGCGCCCTGCGGCCGACCGACCCGGCCCTGCTGCACTACCGGGCGGGCGGCTTCTACGCCGAGCGGGCCCGCCAGGTCCCCGGCCAGGATCCGGTCCGGGACGCCCTGCTGGGCATGATGGCGGCGGCCGAGGACCCGATCGCGGGCGGCCGCCACAAGGTGTTCGGCAGCGAGCCGCTGGCGGTCATCCCGCAGACGTCGACGATCGCGTCCCACCTGCCGCGGGCGGTGGGGATCGCGTTCGCGCTGGACCGGGCGGCCCGGCTCGGGGTCACCGGCCGCTGGCCGCAGGACGCGGTGGTGGTGTGCAGCTTCGGCGACGCCTCGGCCAACCACTCCACCGCCACCGGCGCCATCAACACCGCCTGCCACTGCGCCTACCAGCGCCTGCCCCTGCCGTTGCTGCTGGTGTGCGAGGACAACGGGATCGGGATCAGCGTGCGTACCCCGGCCGGGTGGATCGAGGCCGCCTACTCCCGCCGGCCCGGGCTGCGGTACTTCAGCGCCGACGGGACCGATCCGGCCGCGGTCTACGCCACCGCCACCGAGGCCGCGGACTGGGTCCGGCGGCACCGCCGGCCCGCGTTCCTGCACCTGCGGGTGGTCCGGCTGATGGGGCACGCGGGCTCGGACGCCGAGGCGGCCTACCGCGGGCCCCGGGAGATCGCGGCCGGCCTGGAGAGGGACCCGCTGCTGGCCACCGGGCGGCTGCTGGTCGAGCGGGGCGTGGCCGGCCCGGGCGAGATCATCGGCCTGTACGAGTCCATGCGGCGGCACGTGCTCGGGGTGGCCCAGGACGCGATCCGGCGGCCGCCGCTGCGCAGCGCGGTGGAGATCACCGCCCCGCTGGCCCCGTCCCGGCCCGCGGCCATCGCCGAGCTGGCCGGCTGCCCCGGCGGCGCCGATATTCGCGAAAAATTCTTTGATCGAAAATTGCCGGAGGAGGAGGGCCCGCTCACCCTGGCCCAGTCGATCAACCGGGCCCTGTCCGACCTGCTGGTCAGCCACCCGGGCCTGCTGGTGTTCGGCGAGGACGTGGCGGTCAAGGGCGGCGTCTACGGCGTGACCCGCGGCCTGCTGAAGAAGGCCGGCGCGGCCCGGGTGTTCGACACCGTGCTGGACGAGCAGTCGATCCTCGGCCTGGCCCTGGGCGCGGGGGTGACCGGGCTGCTGCCGGTCCCGGAGATCCAGTACCTGGCCTACCTGCACAACGCCGAGGACCAGCTCCGCGGTGAGGCCGCCACCTTGCAGTTCTTCTCCCGCGGCCAGTTCCGCAACCCGGCCGTCATCCGGGTGGCCGGCTACGCCTACCAGGAGGGCTTCGGCGGCCACTTCCACAACGACAACGCGGTCGGCGCCCTGCGCGACGTGCCCGGCCTGGTCATCGCGTCGGCGGCCCGGCCCGACGACGCCGCCGCCATGCTGCGCACCTGCGCCGCCGCGGCCGCGGCCGACGGCCGGGTCTGCGTGTTCCTGGAGCCCATCGCGCTGTACCACACCCGGGACCTGTACTCCGAGGGTGACGACGGCTGGCTGGCCCGCTACGCGCCGCCCAGCGCCTGGGCGGCCACGCACGTGCCACTGGGCCGGGGCCGGGTCCACGGCGACGGCCGGGACCTGGTGCTGGTCACCTTCGGCAACGGCGTCCGGATGAGCCTGCGGGTGGCCCGGCGGCTGGCCGCGGCCGGGATCGCGGCCCGGGTCCTGGACCTGAGATGGCTGGCGCCGCTGCCCACGGCCGATCTGCTGCGCGAGGCCGCCGCCACCGGCCGGGTGCTGATCGTGGACGAGACCCGCCGGACCGGCGGGGTGTCCGAGGGGATCCTGGCCGCCCTGGCCGACCACGGCTTCCGCGGCCCGGTCGCCCGGGTGGCCAGCGAGGACAGCTTCGTGCCGCTCGGCGACGCCGCCCGCCACGTGCTGGTCTCCGAGGCCGAGATCGAGAAGGTGGCCACCGCCCTGGCCCGCCGGCCCCGGATCGGCGCGGCGGACCCGAACGGCCGTCAGGAGCTGGACGAGCAGGCGTAGAGGGTGCCGGCGCTGGTGGACGAGCCCGCGTAGTCCCGGGCCGGGACCGTCTGGCAGTTGCTCTGCACCCAGGACTCGATCGTGCTGGCGGTCGCGCCCCGGCCGCCCCCGGGGGCGCCGCCCCCGAGACCGCCACCCGAGCCGCTGAGCAGGAAGAACTTCAGCTGGCCGGTCTTGACCAGCTGCTTGACCCGGGCCAGGGTCGGCTCCGGCACCGAGCCGCTGAAGCCGCCCATCGGCATGACCTCCTGGCCGGTGGCCTCGATGTACGGTGACGCCTCGGTCCAGGAGGACACCGCGAGCAGGTAGGAGGCGCCGTCGCGGTGGGCGCTGACGTACCGGTAGATCTCCTGCTCGCTGCCGGTCAGCGCGGTGGTGGCGCTGCCCTGGATTCCGCCCGCGCCGCCACCGCCACCGCCAGCGCCAGCGCCAGCGCCAGCGCCGAAGCCTCCGGCCCGGCCCTCGCGGGTCCGCCCGGTCCCGGCACGGTCGGCGAAGTCCCGGAACGCGTCCTCGGCCGAGGCGTTCCCCCCGGCCGGCCCGCCGCCGCCCGCGGCGAAGCCGCCCATACCGCTGGCCGGACCGGCGGTGGCGTTGAACGAGCTGCCCGCGTACTTGGCGTCCAGTACCGACCCGGCCCAGGCGGCCGGGGCCACCAGCATCGCGCCCACCCCGGCCGACAGGCCCACGGTCAGCAGCCGGGCCCGGGCCCGCCGGGTCAGCCGGACCAGGACCATGATCGCTATCCCGGCCACCCCGGCGACCAGGGCGACGATCCGCACCCAGGGCAGGAAGCCGGTGAAGTCGCGCCAGAGGAACCAGGCCCAGGCCACTTCGGCCGCCACCGCCACCGGCAGCAGCCAGCCGCGGGCGTCCCTGGCCCGGAAGTAGCGCCAGAACATCACGATGCCGGCCGCCGACAACGCGGCCAGCGGCGGGGCCAGCGAGGCCACGTAGGCGGTGTGCGGGATGCTGCTCATTGTGCTGAAGATCAGGCCGAACGTCAGCAGCCAGAGCCCCCACATCACGAACCCGGCCCGAACCTGGTCGGTGCGCCGCGCCCGCCGCGTCCAGAGCAGGCCGAAGATCAGCGCCAGCACGGCCAGCGGGTAGAGCCAGCCGACCTGCGACCCGAACTCACTGCCCAGCAGCTTGGTCCAGCCCTGCCCGAAGCTGCT
>DASXJM010000174.1:0-3801 GCA_036497405.1 Streptosporangiaceae bacterium
CCACGTCACCTCCAGTTCAAGGGCCAGAACCGGCGACGCCAGCTCTGGCGTTCTTACCAACCATCTTTCCAGGTGACGCTGGAAACTGTGTGAACGTTCCCTCTCCAAACGCTGAGAGCGCGAGCCGCGACGGACACCCCCCGCGTCATCCGGGGATAAGTCCCTCGCCGGTCATCATCTGGCGGACCTCGGCCAGGCTCGCGTCCTCGGGCGGCAGGATCAGTTCCGACGGCTCCAGGCTATCCGCCGGATAGGGCTTTCCGACCGCCCGGACCTGGGCCAGCAACTCATTCAGCGCACGGCGGAATGCCGCCTCATCCCCCGCGTCCACCGCGGTGGCCAGCTTGGCGTCCAGCTGGTTCAGCGCGGCGGTCTCGGCGTCGTCCACACTGAGCTGACCCTCGCCGAGAATCCGGACGATCACGCCCCATCACCCGATCGGGGCGACTCGGACGGCAGGGCGGCCTCGCCCACGTCAGCGGAGGGAAGGGCCTGCTCGCCGTTGCTGCTGGGAGCCGGACGGGCCTGGCCAGCGTTGTTCTGGCTGGCACTGTTCTGGCTGGCATTGTTCCGGCTGGCACCGTCGGGCCCAGCTCCGGCCTCGAGCTCACCGGCGGACCCACTGCCCAGCTCGCCCCGGAGCTTCTGCAGTTCCAGCTCGACGTCGTTGCCGGCGCCCATCCGGTCCAGCTCGGCCTGGATGTCGTCGCGCGGCGCGCCACCGGACACGTCCTCGAGCGCGCCGGAAGCCAGCAGCTCGTCGATGGCCCCGGCCCGGGCCTGCATCTGCGCGGTCTTGTCCTCGGCCCGCTGGATGGCCATGCCCACGTCGCCCATCTCCTCGGAGATACCGGAGAAGGCCTCGTTGATGCGGGTCTGGGCCTCGGCCGCGGTGTAGGTGGCCTTGATGGTCTCCTTCCGGGTGCGGAAGGCGTCCACCTTGGACTGCAGCCGCTGCGAGGCGACGGTCAGCTTTTCCTCTTCGGCCTGCAGCGACGCGTACTGGGCCTGCAGGTCGTTGAGCTGATTCTGCGCCGAGGACCGGCGGGTCAGGGCCTCGCGGGCCAGGTCCTCGCGGCCCGCGCCCAGGGCATCGCGGGCCTGCTTCTCCAGCTTGTTCGACTGCTGCTGGATCTGGTTCATCTGCAGCTCGACCCGCTTGCGCGAGGTGGCGACGTCCGCGACCCCGCGCCGTACCTTCTGCAGCATCTCGAGTTGCCGCTGATAGGAATAGTCGAGGGTCTCACGAGGATCTTCCATCCG
Source organism: Streptosporangiaceae bacterium (assembly GCA_036497405.1). Taxonomy (GTDB): domain Bacteria; phylum Actinomycetota; class Actinomycetes; order Streptosporangiales; family Streptosporangiaceae; genus Bog-532. Next base: position 1,264 of record DASXJM010000174.1, read on the forward strand.
GTCCAGGGCCTTGTTGGCCTTGGAGCGGAAGATCAGTGTGACCCGCTTCATCACGCTCATAGACGCGGCCGTCCCCTTCGTGCGTGTGCCCGCCTGCGTGCCACACCAAGCCGTTCGCGTAGCCAGCAGGGGCGGACACTGCCGCCCATTTGTTAATTGGCATCCACCCTACGCGGTACGTGCCCGTACCGGCGACCATGAAGCGCGCACGGCGGGCCGGGACGGCACGGGAATTCGCCGGGCCAGTTGGCCGGGCAGTTGGCCGGGCAGGGCGCGGGCCGGATTCGCCCGGCTGATCGCCGCATCGGGCGGTCCGTTCCATTAGGCTGAGCGCGTGTTCCGACGAGGTAATGCCGGGGCGCGCGGCAACACCGCCCAGGACGATCAGGGCGCGCAGAGCCTGGGCGCCGACGGCACAAAGACAGCAGAGAAGGTCCGGCCCGCGGCCGAGACCGCCAAGGGCCGCCCCACGCCCAAGCGCAGCGAGGCCGAACGCAGCCGTCGTCAGGGCATCACCGGTTCCCGGGGTGGCTCCGGCGGCCGCGGCGGCAGCGGTGGTAGCCGCAGCGGTGGTGGTGGCGGCACGTCCGAGGAGCGGCGGGCCGAGCGCCAGCGTCGCCAGGAGGCCATGCGCCGGGGCGAGGACTGGGCCCTGCTGCCGCGTGACCGGGGGCCGGTCAAGGCGCTGGCCCGGGACTACGTGGACTCGCGGCGGCACATCGGCGAGTACCTGTTCGTCATCTTGATCGTGGTCATCGTGCTCACCTTCATCCACGCGCCGATCATCCAGACCTACTCGACGCTGATCGCCCTGATCCTGATCATCGTGATCGGGGTCGAGACCAGCTTCCAGACCCGGGCCATCCGGCGGCTGGCCGGGGAGCGCCTGCCCGGGAAGAGCACCCGCGGGCTGGGTTTCTACGTGGCCATGCGGACGATCAACCCGCGCAAGCTGCGCAACCCGTCGCCGCGGGTGCAGCGCGGCCAGGAGATCTGACCGCCGGTTTCGTTTGTGGCGGCCGGGGCTGTGGTGACATCTGGGGCGGCTCGGGCGGTTGTGACGGCTGCGGCCGGTTGTGACGGCTTGGGCGGGCGGTCAGCCTGCGACCTGGGCCATTGTTAGGGTCGCAGTATGGAATATCGTCATCTTGGCAAGAGCGGCCTGAAGGTCAGCGAGCTCACCTACGGCAACTGGATCACCCACGGTTCGCAGGTAGAGGAAGACGCGGCGAAGGAATGCGTCGCCGCCGCCCTGGACGAGGGCATCACCAGTTTCGACACCGCCGACACCTACGCCGGTACCCGGGCCGAGGAGGTCCTGGGCCGGGCCCTGGCCGGCCAGCGGCGCGAGTCGATTGAGATTTTCACCAAGGTGTTCTGGCCCACCGGACCCGGTCAGAACGACCGGGGCCTGTCGCGCAAGCACATCATGGAGGGCATCAACGGCTCGCTGCGCCAGCTCGGCACCGACTACGTCGACCTGTACCAGGCGCACCGGTACGACCACGAGACCCCGCTGGAAGAGACGCTGCGGGCGTTCGAGGACGTGGTCCGGCAGGGCAAGGCCCTGTACATCGGGGTGTCGGAGTGGCGGGCCGAGGAGATCGCGGCCGCGCTGCGCATCGCCGACGAGATGCACTTCGACCGGATCGTGTCCAACCAGCCGCAGTACAACATGCTGTGGCGGGTCATCGAGTCTGAGGTCGTCCCGTTGTGCGAGAAGGAAGGCATCGGCCAGATCGTCTTCTCCCCCATCGCCCAGGGCATTCTGACCGGCAAGTACCAGCCGGGTCAGGCCCCGCCGGCCAACTCGCGGGCCACCGACGAGAAGAGCGGTAAGGACTTCATCAGCCGCTGGATGCGCGATGACCTGCTGACCAAGGTGCAGGACCTGAAGCCGCTGGCCGACGAGGCCGGGCTGTCCATGGCCGCCCTGGCCGTGGCCTGGACGCTGCAGAACCCCGACGTGTCCTCGGCCATCATCGGCGCCACCCGCCCCGACCAGGTCCGGGAGAACGTCAAGGCGGCCGGGGTGAAGCTGGATTCGGGGCTGCTGCGGCGCATCGACGACGTGCTGGGCAGCTACGTGGAGCGGGACCCGGCCCGGACAGCCAGCCCGCCCAGCCGCCCGTAACGTTCCGGGCTGGTTTCCAGCTGGCCCGGTCTTGGGGCCTGCGCCCGGTGAGCTGAGTGTCCTAGTTCACCGGGTGCAGGTTCATCGGGCCGTACTCCTTGCGGTCGTCGTCGAGCAGGGTCACCTGGTCGACGCCCGCATCGAGCAGGCCGTGATAGTTCTCGCCCAGCCAGCTCTCGGCGTCCCCCTGGCTGGCAAAGGTCGCCTCGGGGAGCTCTTCCGACGTGACCTCAGCACCGTCGGTCTTCTCGTAACGCCAGGTCCACGGCATGATCGCGTCGCCTCCTCAGATTGTCCCCACATCAAGGCGCGATGCGCAGGACACTACCGAACGCAGACCGGTGGTCGCACCTCGGAACGTCGAACCCAGCCACCGCGCCCCACCCGGTCTCTGCCCAGGAATC
>DASXJM010000175.1:0-5675 GCA_036497405.1 Streptosporangiaceae bacterium
CAGGCCGACGCCCTGCTCGACGACACGGTCGCGCTGTTCACCCGCGGACCGGCCGGCTAGCTGGAGCTAGGGCTCGGGCTGGTCGGCGGCCATCTCGTCCAGCAGGGCCAGCACCTCGTCCGGGGCCAGGTCCTCCAGCTCGACCGCGTACCCGCTGGGGACGATGGCGGCCAGGCGCTCGCCGTCCTCAGTGAGGAAGACGATCTCGCCGCGGGCCGCGGCCCGGGCCGCGTCGGCGACGTCGTCGGGGACCTGCTCAACCGGTATCTCGCGCACGGGCCGACTGTACGCCGTGCGGGGCCGCCGCGGGTCAGAGCCGCGGGTCAGAGGTTGAGCAGACGGGCGGCGGTGCCGCCGACGATGGCGTCGCGGTCGGGGGTGGGGAGGCCGAGGGACTCGATGCGGTCGACGGGGTTGGGGACGCCCATGTCGAAGGGGTAGTCGGTGCCGAGCAGGACGTGGTCCGGGCCGGCCACCGACAGGAGACGGGACAGGGTGTCGTCGGTGTAGACCAGGGAGTCGAAGTACAGGCGGTCCAGGTAGTCGCTGGGGCGGCGGGCCATGGTACGGGACTCGGGGCGGACCTCGTAGGCGTGGTCGGCCCGGGCCAGGTAGTGCGGGAAGTAGCCGCCGCCGTGGGCGGCGCAGATGCGCAGGGCCGGGAACCGGTCCAGCACGCCGCTGAACACCAGATGATGCAGGGCGACGGTGGTCTCGGCGGGCTGGCCGACGATGTTGCCCAGGTAGGCCAGGGCCAGCCGGGGGCCCAGGCTGCAGCCCCACGGGTGGATGAACACCAACGAGCCCAGCCGCTCGGCGGCGGCCCAGAACGGGTCCAGGGCCGGATCGGACAGGTCCTTCCCGGCCACCGAGGTGGAGATCTCGACGCCGCGCAGGCCGAGCTGGGTGTGGGCCATCCGCAGCTGGTCGGCGGCCAGGTCCGGGTGCTGGAGCGCCACCGTGGCCAGGCCGGTCAGGCGGTCCGGCTGCTGGGCCACGGTGGCCGCGATGTGCTCGTTGGCGGCGGCCACGATGTCGTTGGCCAGCAGCGCGTCGGCCCAGTAGTGATACAGGGTCGGCACCACGCTGAGGGCGTGAACGTCGACCCTCGCGGTGTTCATGGCCTCCAGCCGCACGTCCAGGTCATCCAGGAGCGGGCGGTAGTCGGTCTGCATCAGCTCGATGTTCTGCTTGATCGACTCTGGGCCGAAGGTGGCGAACTGCTCGGCCTGCTCGGCGGCCAGGCCGGGCTGGCCTTCGACCAGGCCCGGGATCGCGGGCACGTCGAGGTGCGCGTGGACGTCGATCACGGGGGTCACGGGGCCACGCACCGGTTGCGCTGGGTGCCCAGATCGACGGCATCGCCGGTGATGGTGGCCTCCATGACGTCGCCGGGTTGCAGGTAGCGGCCGTAGTGGGCGCCGTTGCCGGCCGGCGAGCCGGTCAGCAGCAGGTCACCGGGGCGGAGCGGGGTGATGGCGGAGACGTGGGCGATCAGCTCGGGCACACCGAAGATCATGTCGGCGGTGGTCTCGTCCTGCATGGTCTCGCCGTTGAGCTTGAGCGTGACCCGCAGGCGGGCCGGGTCGGGCACGAACGCGGCCGGCACCAGCCACGGGCCCAGGGGCAGGAACGTGGGGGCGTTCTTGCCGGCCAGCCAGTCGGTGCCCAGCCCGGGCATGTCGGGCCGGAACACCCGGTCCCGGGTGGTCAGGTCGTTGGCGATCACGTAGCCGGCCACGTGGCTGAGCGCGTCGTCGGTGCTGACCCGGTAGGCCTCGCGGCCGATGACCACGCCCAGCTCCAGCTCCCAGTCGTGCTGAGTGCCGATGTCGGGCAGCAGCACGTTGTCGTCCGGGCCGCAGATGGCCGAGGCCAGGCCGATGAACACGTACGGGGTGCCGGTGGCGGCCCGCTCCTCCATCAGCGCGGTGGCCTGACGGTGGGTGGCCTCGGGGTCGTCGTCGCCCTTCTCGGCGGCCGACGCCATCATCAGCTGGACCACGTGGGTCTTGTAGTTGGCTCCGCTCTGGAAGATCTGCCCGGGCCGCAGCGGGGCCAGCCGGGCGAAGTCGCTGGCCGGGCGGATCAGGTCGGCCCAGCGCTGCCCACCCCGGGTTTCGTCGACCACCTCCCCGAGCAGCTTGGCGTTGGCCGGCCAGTCGTCCAGCAGCGCGTCCAGGTCGGGGACGGCCGGGAGCAGGGCGGCCAGCGGGGCCACCTCGTCGCCCACGACCACGCCGGTGAACTCGTCGGCGCGGGGGCCGAAGTCCGTGTGGGTGCGGAACCGGCCCAGCGCGTAGGGAGTGGCAACCATGATCAGATCCTAGGCAGGGGCCAGGTAATAGGAAACGGCGTCCCGTGGATGGCGGCCATCGACGCCAGCGATAGTCGCCGCGGTCATCACGGGAGGTTGGCGGCCAGGGTGGTCACGCACTCGCGTAGCCAGTGGTGGGCCGGGTCGTTGTGGAACACCGGGTGCCAGTACATGGTCTCGGCGATGGGCTGCAGCGGCACCGGCGGCTCCAGCACCCGCAGCTCGCGGCGGACCGGAGTGCTACTGACCAGCCGCTCGTGCACGAACGCGAACAGCGAGGTGCCGGGCAGCAGCCACGGCACCAGGGTGAAGCTGAGGGTGGACAGGGCCACGTGCGGCTCGATGCCGAGCTGGGCCAGCTGGATGTCGACGAAGGCGGCCCCGCCCGAGGTGGCGTTGTACTTGACATAGCGGAGCTGGGTCAGCTGGTCCCGGGTCAGGGTGTCCCCCACCTCACGGTGCTGATTCCACACCGCGGCCACGTAGCGGTCGGTGAACAGCACGCGCTGCGGCATCTGCCGCATGCCGGCCGAGGCGATCTCGCGCGGCGCGATAACCAGGTCGACCTGGGCCCGCTCCAGCGACACTTCCATCGCGGTTGACACCGGAACCACGTTGACCGCGACGCTGGGCGCCTCGGCGTACAGCCGCTCCAGCAGCGGGCGGAGCAGGATCAAGGTCACGTAGTCGCTGGCCACCACGGTGAACGTGCGCTGGTCGGTGGCCGGGTCGAAGTGCGGGCTGGTCGCCAGCAGCTGCTCCAGGCTGGTCAGCACGGCCCGCACCGGCTCGACCAGCGACTGGCCCAGCGGGGTCAGCTCGTGCACCCGGCCGCTGCGGACCAGCAGCGGGTCGCCGAACAGCCGCCGCAGCCGGGCCAGGGCCGCGCTCATGGCCGACTGGCCGATGCCGACCGCCTCGGCGGCGCGGGTCACGTGTCTCTGCTCGAGCAGAGCGTTCAGCGGCACGACCAGGTTCAGGTCCATGCGCCGCACGGTGTCGGACACGTCCATGACGTGATCATGCCAGCCGGCCGGGCCGGCCCGACAGGCAGTTATCGACCGCGTCGATGATGGGCATCGCCAATCAGGCCTGTTCCCCGGCGGCGGCGCGGCTTACCGTCCAGTCAGCGGCAAGGTGGTAAGGAGGCCGGTCATGAAGATTCTGGTCGTGGGCGCGGGGATCGGCGGGCTCGGAGCGGCGATCTCGCTCCGGCAGCGCGGCTTCGCGGTGGACGTGGTGGAGATCAAGCCGGAGCTGTCGGTGTACGGGGTCGGCATCAACCAGCCCGCCAACAGCCTGCGGGCGCTGCGCTCCATGGGGGTGCTGGACGAGATCGTCGCGGCCGGCTGCCAGTACGACCACACCGACTTCTTCGCCGCCGACGGTGAGCTGATCGTGCACGTGCCCAGCGTGATGGGCGGCGACGTGCCCGCCAACACCGCGCTGTCCCGGCTCAACCTGCACAAGATCCTGATCGGCGGGGCCGAGCGGCACGACGTGAAGATCAGCTACGGCACGACCGTCGAGCGGTTCACCGACACCGGGCGGGCGGTGGACGTGCGGTTCACCGACGGCCGGCAGGAGAGCTACGACCTGGTGGCCGCGTTCGACGGGATCAAGTCGGCCACCCGCCGGACGGTCTTCGGGTCCGACCACGACCCGGTCTACTCGGGGTTCGGGGTGTTCCGGGTGACGCTGCCGCGGCCCGATTATGTGGACGGGGTGCGGGTCTACCAGGCGCTGGGGGTCAAAGCCGGCTACATCCCGCTCAGCGCCACCACCATGTACATGTTCGTGGTCACGCCGGACCGGCCAGGGGTCAGCCACCGCCCGGAGGACTTCGTCTCGATCCTGCGGGACCGGATGGCACCCTTCGGCGCCCTGCCCGGCGAAGTCCGGGAGGCTCTCAAGCCCGGCGACGACATCGTGTACAGCCCGATCTCGGACGTGCTGCTGCCACTGCCCTGGTTCTCAGGCCGGGTCGGCATCCTGGGCGACGCCGCTCACGCCTGTGCCCCGCACCTGACCCAGGGGGCGGGCATGGCCCTGGAAGACGGCATGGTCCTGGCCGACTGCCTGGACGCAGGCGGATCCCTGGACGACCGGCTGCGGGCGTTCGAGCAGCGCCGGTTCCCCCGGGCCCGGCTGGTGCAGGACGTGTCGCACGGCATCCTCCAGGCCGAGATGGGCATCACCGCCGACCACTACGACCTGGCCATCCAGGGCATGCGGGACCACCTGGTGGAACAGAGCCACCAGGTCGAAGCGGTCCTGAACCAGCCGGCTTAGTCAGCTGAGCAGAGTGGAGTTTCCCGTGACTGCGACCTCGTTCGACCCGGCCGCGCTGGATGCCGCCGTCCCGCCGCCACCTCAGCCGGGGCCGCCGCTGCCGCCCGCGATCGCGGCCGCGGCCGTGCCCGCCTCCGAGGTGGCCCGGCGCTCCCCCATCACCCACGTCCGCTACGTGGCCCTGGCCACCGAGGACCTCGCGGCCACGGTCGCCTTCTACCAGGGCATCTGGGGCCTGTATGAGGTGGGCCGGGACGGTGACGTGGTCTACCTGGGCGCGGTCGGCAGCCCGGAGCCGTTCGTGGTCCGGGTCCGCCGGGCCAGCGAGCGCCGCACCGACCTGATCGCGTTCGGCGCCCCGGACCGGGCCGCGGTCGACGGCCTGGCCGCGCGGCTGGGCACGGACGGGGTCCGCCTCGCGGCCGAACCCGGCCTGCGGGGCGGACCGGGCGGCGGCTACGGCTTCCGGTTCTTCGACCCGGACGGACGGCTGGTCGAGGTGTCGGCCGAGGTGGCGGCCAAGCCGTTCCGGGAGATCGAGGCGGGCGAGTCGGTGCCCCGCAAGCTGAGCCACATCGTGGTCAACTCACCCGACGCGCCGGGGCTGGTGGCGTTCTACGAGCGGTATTTCGGATTGCGGCTGTCGGACTGGCTCGAGGACCGGATGGCGTTCCTGCGCTGTTCGGCCGACCATCACAGCCTGGCCATCGCGGCCGGGCCGGTGGCCGGACTCAACCACGTGTCATTCGAAATGAGGGATATCGACGAATACATGCGGGGCACCGGGCGGATGGTGCGGCACGGCCACGCCCCGCTCTGGGGGCCGGGCCGGCACAGCTCGGGTGACAACGTGTACTCCTACTTCGCAGGGCCGGATGACTTCGTGGTCGAGTACACCACCGCGCTGGAGCGGATCGCCGACGAGGACGCCTGGGTGCCGCGGGTCTGGCCCGCCTCGCCGGAGTACGCGGACCGCTGGGGCACGGCCGGGCCGGGTGAGGACCTGTTCGCGCTGTGGCACCGGACTCCCCCGGAGACGGGGCTCTGGGTCCCGGCCCCGGTCTGA
>DASXJM010000176.1:0-5700 GCA_036497405.1 Streptosporangiaceae bacterium
ACCAGGCCGCGCCGGGCCGCGCGGTCGATCAGGCCGCTGACCGACGATCGTTCCAGGCCCAGGAAATCGGCCAGGTCGGCCATGGCCGGGGTCCGGTCGCGCAGGATGGCCAGCATCCGCAGCTGGGTCAGGGACATGTCGTGCTCGGTCGCGGTCCGGCTCAGCAGCGCGATCACCGTGAACGAGGTCAGGACCAGGTTGTCCAGCAGCTCGGCCGGGACCGCCTCCGTGCCAGCGTGGTTGCTCATGGCTGAGACCCTAGCTTGATTTAGTTCGTAATGCCATCTAAGTTAGTTCGTGTTACCACCTATATTTCGGCTGAGCGCTCGAGGAGAACCCATGCACGCCGCCGTCGTCAGCACCTTTGACTCACCCCCCGCCTACCAGGAGTTCCCCACCCCGGCACCGCAGCAGGAGCACGAGGCGCTGGCCGACGTGCTGGCGGTCGGCTTGCACCCGCGGGTCCGGTCGCAGGCCAACGGGTCGCACTACACCAGCACCGGTGACCTGCCGCTGGTCCCCGGCGTGGATGGGGTGGCCCGGACCGCGGACGGGGCGACCCGCTACTTCGTGGTGGGGGACACCCCGATGGGGGCCATGGCCGAGCAGACCGTGGTCGATCTGCGCCGCAGCGTCGTGCTGCCCGACGGCAGCGACCCGGTCACGATCGCGGCGGCCATGAACCCGGCCATGTCCTCCTGGGTCGCGCTGCGGCGCCGGATCAGCTTTGCGCCCGGCCAGAGCGTGCTGGTCCTGGGCGCGACCGGCAGCGCCGGGCGCCTGGCCGTGCAGGTGGCCAGGTACCTCGGGGCTGGCCACGTGATCGGGGCCGGGCGCCAGCCCGCCAAGCTGGCCGGGCTGACCGGTCTGGGCGCCGACGTGACCACCTCCCTGGACGGCCCGGAGCTGGCCCGGGCCGCCGCCGACGTGGACGTGGTGCTCGACTACGTGTGGGGTCCGCCCACCGCCGAGGCCATGACCGCCGTGGTCACCGGGCGGTCCGACCGGGGTAAGCCGCTGAGCTGGGTCGAGATCGGGTCGGTGGCCGGGCCCACGGCGGAGATCCCGTCGGCCGCGCTGCGGGCCGCGCGGCTGCAACTGGTCGGCAGTGGCCAGGGCTCGGTGCCAACCCGCGACATCGTGGCCGAGCTGGCCGACCTGGCCGGGGCCATCAACGACGGCGCCCTCACGGTCAGCACCCGGTCCGTCCCGCTGGCCGACGTCACCGCCGCCTGGCAGGACACCGGCAGCGACCAGCGGGTGGTCATCGTGCCCTGAAGTGCACGATGGCGGCGTCGTCGTGGCATTTGGCCCGGGGCCAGCGGGCCCCGTCGGGATCGCCGGCCTCGGCGTCCCGGATCCGGCCGAACACGGCGGCGATGCCGTCCCGGTCCAGCAGGCCGAGCAGGTCAGCCCAGCTGCCCAGGGAGAACTCGATGAACCGGGTGGCGCCGTCGGACAGCAGGGTCATCGTGCGCAGCCCGCCGGTGGGCACGGTCCCGGTCAAGGCCTGGGCCGCGGCGGCGGGATCGGTGCTGGTGATCCAGTAGCCGCCGGGCCGGTTGCGCAGCTCGCGCTGCCGCCCCACGAAGTGCACCCGGGCCGCCAGGTGCTCGGGGGTGCCGGTGGGCAGCGCCTTCATGGCGTCCTGCTCGGCCACCGCGACCTCCTCGATGCGCTGGTCGGTGAGGACCAGCGGCTCCGGCCCGTCCCGGTTGATGAGCAGGGTCGAGTCGCCCAGGACCAGGTACTCGATCGCGTCCGGGCGGAGCCGGGCCATCACCACCGTGGTCGACGGGGTGCCTGGATCGCTCAGGTCACACGGCCCCGCGTGCAGCGCCGCCACCTCGGTGATCCCGCGGGCCAGCAGGTCGGTCAGGGACGTCCCGGGCTGGCCGCCCATCCCGGCCAGCAGCCGGATCCCGAGCTGGCGCACGTACCAGTCGGTGCCGTGGCGGCACCCGGTCGGCATCTCGGCGGGCCCGCCCGCCCCGTCCAGCAGCACCGCGCAATCGGGCAGGGCGGCCGGGAAATCCTCGTTCGGCCGGTCGTCGCGTCCGGGGATGGTGGCCAGCTGAACCAGCATGAACAGGCCTTTCTCGGGTCAGGAGGGGAGGGGGCGGTTCTCGACGACCCGCTTCATGACCAAAGTTGAGGTCATGCGCTGGACGCCGGGCAGCGACGTCAGGGTGTCATCCTGCAGGCGCTGATAGGCACCCAGGTCGGCGGTGACGATACGCAGCAGGTAGTCGGGATCGCCGAACAGCCGCTGGGCCTGGACGACCTGCGGGATCGCGACCACCCCGGCTTCGAAGGCGACCAGGGTGTCGCGGTCTTCCCGGCTCATGGTCACGAACACCAGCGCTTCGAAGGACAGGCCGAGCGCGTCCGCGTCCACCACCGCCCGGTAGCCGCGGATGGCCCCGCCGCGCTCCAGTTCGCGCAGCCGCCGGTGGCAGGGTGACACGCTCAGCCCGACCCGGGCGGCCAGCTCGGTGACGCTCAGCCGCCCGTCCTCCTGGAGCGCGGCAAGAATCTTCCGATCAATCACGTCCACAGGGTCGATTCTTCCAAAGCAGCAGCGCTATAGGGAAATAGTTGGCAGCACATTTCGCTTGGTCAGCGATATTTTTTTACCGAAGGTCATTTCTCTAGGAGCCACTCCATGAATCTTTCCGCGGTGCTGACGTTCTGGGGGGTCTGCCTGGTGCTGATCATCGTGCCCGGGGCGGACTGGGCGTTCGTGGTCAGTGCCGGGCTGCGGGGCCGGTCGGTCGTGCCCGCGGTCGGCGGCCTGGTCCTCGGCTACACCGTGCTCACCGCGGTGGTCGCGGCCGGGGTCGGGACCCTGGTGGCCCGGGACCCGGTGCTGCTCACCGGGCTGACCGTGGCCGGCGGCGGCTACCTGATCTGGCGCGGCGCGGCGACCCTGGCCGTCCCGGCCCCGGCGCCGGACCTGAGCCCGGCTCCAGCGGAGCGGGCGGCGGCACCGGGCCTGGCGCCGGCGCCGGCCGGCCCCACCCTGGCCCGCGGTCTCGGGGTGAGCGGGCTCAACCCCAAGGGCCTGCTGTTGTTTCTGGCCCTGCTGCCCCAGTTCACCAGCCGGCACGGAAGCTGGCCCCTGCCCGGCCAGCTGGCCCTGCTCGGGGTGGTGTTCACCCTCACTTGCGGTGCCTTTTACCTGGGCCTGGGCTCGGTGATCCGGGCCGTCCTGCTGCCCCGGCCCGGGACCGCGGGCGCCATCACCCGCCTGTCCGGGGCCTCCATGATCATCATCGGGGCCCTGCTGCTGGCCGAACGCTTTCTCAGGTGACCGGGGCCCGGCGGATCGGCGCGAACGTCGGTACCGGGTCCCGGGCCAGGAACTCGGTGATGACCAGGTTGCACAGGGCGGGCTTTTCCACCAGCAGGCCGTGCGAGGTGCCCGGCACCACCGCCAGCTCGGCGTCGGGCAGGCCGCGGTACAGCTCGAGCGCGTGCTCCAGCCGGACCTCGTCATCGTCGGCCACCATGACCAGGGTGCGGCCGCCGATCCGGCCCAGATCGGCCGTGGTGAACGTGGGCTCACTGGCGTGCATGGCGGCCAGCTTGGCCACCACCTCCTGGTAGTGCCCGGCGCCGTCGGGGGAGAGCTCGGCGAAGCTGTCGCGCAGGAACTCCGGCGGCTCGCCGTCCAGCACCCCGTCGGCCCACCCGTCCCGGTGGAACACCCCGGCCGCGAGCACCAGCCGCCGCACCAGATCGGGCCGGCTCAGGGCCACGGTCAGCGCCACCACCGCACCGTCGCTGCACCCGGCCAGGAACACCGGGCCGCCCACCACGGTCTCGATGAATTCGGCGGTGTCGGCGGCCATGGCCGCGTAGCTGATCGGGCCGCCCGGGTCCGGGGTCCGGCCGTGCCCGCGCTGCTCCGGGGTGAAGACGCGGAACGTCTGGCTCAGCCCCTCCACGGTCGGGCCCAGGGCCCGGGCGTCCACCCCGGCGCCACCGGGATGGAGCAGGACGCACGGCTCGCCCTGGCCGCGCTGCTCATACCACATGGCTACCCGCGTCAGTTCGGCTGTTGCCATCTCACGCCCCTTCCGTCCACTGTCACCCCTAGGACGGGTGGGCGGACCGGAACTAAGCGGTGCGGTCGGGGACGGCGAGCAGCTCGCTGGCGGTGAGGAACTCGTAGCCGGCGTCCTTGAGCGAGCCGACCAGCCGGTCGAGCTGCTGCATGAGGGTGGCGTTGGGCTCGGGGCCGCCGTCGTGGGCCAGCACCACGCTGCCGGGGGAGACGTCACGCAGGACCCGGCTGACGTCATTGCGGGCATTGCTGCCGGTGATGTGGTCGGACCACAGCAGCACGCCGTAGCGCAGGTCGGAGCAGACGGCCAGGCCCACGCTGTCGATGCGGCCGTAGGGTGGCCGGCACAGCGTCGGGGCCCGGCCGGTCAGCTTGGCCAGCAGCTCATGGGTGCGTTCCAGGCTGGTCGCGTCGGGCGTCTCGTTGTGCTGGGTCAGGTCCTTGTGGGCCCAGGTGTGGTTGGCCAGCTCGTGCCCGTAGTCCGCGGCCTGCTGGACGGCCACGGGGTCGGCCTTGGCTCGCTCACCGACCACGAAGAAGGTGGCCTTGGCCCCATGGCTGGCCAGCAGCCGGTGCACCTGCGGCGTCCACCGGCGGGTCGGCCCGTCGTCGATGGTCAGGGCCACGTACCGGTCTTCGGGTGAGGTACGGAACGTCACGGTGGCCGCGCGGGCGGCCGATCCGGCCGGGGTCGCGGTCCGGGCCGTGGGGCCTTCGGTGGCGATAGCCGGTTCCGCGGCGACTCCCGCGCCCGCGCCCGCCGCGCCCCCCGCAGCCAGCAGCCCCATCCCGGCGATGAATCGTCGGCGATCCATGAGCCAATTGTCAGCCACCACTCAGCCCAAAGCCAGTTAATTACGCCACACCGAGAGCAAAGCCACATTGCCGGGCGCTGGATGCCGCAGTGCCCTGGTCCGGCTAACGTCAATGTGTGACCGCCTCCTTCACCACCACCGACTACTCCGCCGTCGTGTCCGCGCTGCGCACGGCGGGGTGCGTGTTCGCGGAGGACGAGGCGCAACTCCTGGTCACCACGGCGGCCACCGACGCCGAGCTCACCGACATGGTGGGCCAGCGGATATCCGGACTGCCGCTGGAGCAGGTGCTGGGCTGGGCCGAGTTCTGCGGCCTGCGCATCGCGGTCGAGCCGGGGGTGTTCGTGCCCCGGCGGCGCACCGAGTACCTGATCCGGCAGGCGATCACGCTGGGCTGGCAGTCGGCCCGGCCGGGCGAGCCAGTGGTGGTGCTGGACCTGTGCTGCGGCACCGGGGCGCTGGCCCTGGCCGTGGCCCGGGGGCTCAGCCACGGTCACGGCGAGTCCCGGGCGGGCGGGCATCCCGACCCCCGCGAGCACGCCGAGGTCTACGCGGCCGACGTCGACCCGGCCGCGGTCCGGTGCGCCCGGCCGGGCTCGGCACCCGGATCAAGAGCAGCGAGGATCTGAACGCCACCGTCCTCATCGCCACCCGCTACACCACCCCACCCGCGGCCCGCTGACCCGGACGTTCCGCTGAGACGGTCGTGTGAGCGACGCCTCACCGGCAAACGTGGTTATAGAGGTTAGGTTTGGACCATGGCAGCGATCGTGGTCCCCAGCCCGGCTCGGACGGCGGGGAGCTGGCGCCGGGTGG
>DASXJM010000177.1:0-4779 GCA_036497405.1 Streptosporangiaceae bacterium
TTCGAGGGGCCGGCCCGGGTCTTCGAGAGCCAGGAGGACGCGGTCGACGGCATCCTGAGCGGCAAGGTCGAGGCGGGCGACGTGGTGGTCATCCGCTACGAGGGACCGCGCGGCGGCCCGGGCATGCAGGAGATGCTGTACCCGACCAGCTTCCTCAAGGGCAAGGGCCTGGGCCGCGCCTGCGCGCTGATCACCGACGGGCGCTTCTCCGGCGGCACCTCCGGCCTGTCGATCTGCCACATGGCGCCGGAAGCGGCCCTGGGCGGCACGATCGCACTGGTCGAGGAGGGGGACCGGATCCGCATCGACATTCCGCGCCGGGACCTGACCCTGGACGTGCCCGACACCGAGCTGGCCGCCCGCCGGGAGCAGGTGCTGTCCCGGCGGCACGGGTTCCGCCCGGTAGACCGGGACCGCCCGGTCAGCGCGGCCCTGCAGGCCTACGCGGCCATGACCACCTCGGCGGCCCAGGGGGCGTCGCGAGACGTCAGCCAGCTGGCCGCCCGTACCGAGGACACCCAGGGCCGTTGAGCGGACAGGATTTCGTCCGCGCCGCCCGGGAGTCCGACGCCGCCGCGGTGGCGCGGATCCAGGTCGAGTGCTGGCGCACGGGTTACGCCGGGATCATCCCGGACGAGGTACTGGCCGAGCTGACCAGTGACGAGGCGACCGAACGCTGGCGGGAACGCTGGGCCGAGGCGATCACCAAGCCGCCCACCAGCCGGCACCGCGTGCTGGTCGCCACCACCACCGAGCCCGCGGCGGGCGCTGTCGTCGAGCCGGCGTCGGCCGGCGGGGCCGCCGGGCCGGCCCCGGTTGGCGGGCGGCCGGAGCGGGTCATCGCCGGGTTCGCCGCGGCCGGCCCGGCCAGTGACGAGGACCGGTGGCCCGCCACCGACGCGGAACTGTACGAGCTGCACGTGGCCCCGGGCCGGACCGGCCAGGGGCACGGCGGCCGGCTGCTGCACGCGGTGGCCGACAACCTGGCCGGGGACCGGTTCGCCCAGGTGTCGGCCTGGGTGCTGGAAGCCGACACCGCCATGCAGGGGTTCCTGGAGACCGCGGGCTGGGGCGCCGACGGCGCCCACAGCCACCTGGACATGGGCGCCCGCGTCCCGATCGTGCGGCTGCACACCGCCCTGGAGGTCCCGCCGGAATGAGCGCCGACCTCAGCACCGCGCATCCGCCCGAGGGACCACGGGTGGCCCAGCCGCGAGACTGGCTGGCCGGGACCCGGCCCCGGACCCTGCCGGCCGCGGTGGTGCCGGTCCTCATCGGCACCGGGGTCGCCTTCGGCTACGGCCGGTTCTCGGCCTGGCGGGCGGTGCTGGCCCTGGTGGTGGCGCTGGCCCTGCAGATCGGGGTGAACTTCGCCAACGACTACAGCGACGGCATCCGCGGTTCCGACGAGCGCCGGGTCGGGCCGACCCGGCTGGTCGCGGCGGGCCTGGCCCGGCCCAAGCAGGTGCTGGCGGCGGCGTTCGCCTGCTTCGGCGTGGCCTGCGTGGCCGGTCTGGTGCTGGCCATCTTCACGTCCTGGTGGCTGATCGCGGTCGGGGCGGCCGCGGTCGCCGCGGCCTGGTTCTACACCGGCGGCTCGCACCCCTACGGCTACCAGGGGCTGGGCGAGGTCGCGGTGTTCGCGTTCTTCGGCCTGGCCGCGGTGGCGGGCACCGCCTACGTGCAGATGGTGGGGTTCAGCTGGCTGGAGCTGCTGGCCGCGATCCCGGCCGGGCTGCTGTCCTGCGCCCTGCTCATGATCAACAACCTGCGCGACATCGGTTCCGACGCCGAGGTCGGCAAGCGCACCCTGGCCGTGCGGCTGGGCGACCGCCGCAGCCGGGCCGTCTACATCGCCAGCCTGCTGCTGCCGTTCGTGGCCGCGCTGGCCCTGACCCCGTCCCGGCCGCTGGCCGCGCTGACCGTGGTCACGTTGCCGCTGGCCTGGGGCCCGATCCAGGCCGTCCGGTCCGGCGCGGCCGGGCCCACGCTGATCAAGGCCCTGGGACAGACGGGGCGCCTGCAACTGGCGTTCGGGATCATGTTCACCATTGGGCTGGCCGTTCGGTTCTGACTACACTCAGTCACAAAACTCGCCCCGCCGCCGCTCAATTTGGCATCGCTCTCCAGCCTTTGAAAAGATGATCATGACAATGGCGGCCAATACGGCGAAACGGCTGTTGCGGCGGAAATACCCCTAAACGGGATAGCGGGAGTTCCAGGGCGGATCAGCCTGGCCGTGAGTCGCGATAATGCGGCAACGTGGCGGAATGATCGGGTTTACGCTGGCAAGTAGCGGTGATCAACCATGCCCCAGTGAATTCTCGCGGGTATGGCGAATCGGGAGGTCGAATGACGCATCCCCGCAACGCCCCGGCGGCCGGGGCGGGCGCAGAGAAGGCTGCCTTCCTGCGGGACCTGCGTGCGCTGCGTGACCAAGCAGGCCTGGGTCCCCGGGACCTCGCGGCGCGGGCTCACTTTCCAGAGCACACGCTGACCACGGCGGAAGCCGGTCCCGATCTGCCCACCCTGCCGGTCCTGCAGGCCTACGTGCGCGGCTGCGGCGCCGGTGAGGCCGAGTGGGAAGACCGCTGGCGCCGCCTCAACGCCGCCGACGGCACCGACGGCACCGAGTCCCTGCCGACCCGGGCCCCGTCGTCATCCCGGCAGCCCGCCCGGGTCATGCCCTTCCCGGTCGCGGACCCGAACGCGCCTGAGCAGGACGCCATCGGCTACGGCCTGGCCCGGGTGGCTCGGGGCCTGGTCCCGCTCAGCCCGGAGCCGGGCCAGGCTCCCCCTCCCCCGGACCTGCCGACCCGCACGCCGTTCGGAGGCGCGTCGGCCGGCAACGGAGCGAACCGACCTTCGGCTGGATTTTCCGCATTTTCTGATTTTCCGGCTTCCGGCAACGGATCCGCCGAGGCGGGCGGCTGGTTCGACCCCAACCCCAAGGACGCGGCCCCTCCGGCCCCGCCGTACACCCCACCGCCAGCCGCGCCGCCGTCGCCGCCCGCCAGCCCGGGCGCACCGACCGTGCAGTACCCGGCCGCGGGCGACTACCAGCCCCCGGACTACCAGGCCCCCGAGCGCACGTACCAGTCGCCGTCGACCTACTCCCCACCGCCGGCCGCACCGTCCAACGCCCCATCGAGCGCACCCTCAGGCCGGCTGCCGGAGGAGTTCCGCACCCCGGTGCCGCCGCCCGCCGACCTGCGCGGGCCCGCAGGCGGGACGCCCACGGGCGGAGCGACCCGGGGCCTGGATGCCGGCGGGTTCGGCAGCAGGTTCGAGGCCAGTGGCCCGATCTCGGGCCTGACCTCGCCCGGGGCCGGGTCGTCTGCGCCCACCAGCAACCAGCCACCAGCCAGTCCGGGCGCCTCGGGCGCCACACCGGCACCACACGCCGCACCGGGCCGACCGCGGCGGCGGACGTCCGGCTGGGTGATCGCCGCGGTGATCATCGTTCTGATCATCGCGGCCGTGATCTGGCTGGTGCTAAGTCACTAGCGGGGGCGGTGGTGCGTCCGGGGCACCGGGCGCGTCACCGTTCGTGCCGTTGGCCACGACGGGTGGCCCGAACCTGGGGTCCGGCACCTGAGGCACCGGCGGGAGTTCGGTTAGTTCGGGGCCGTTTACGGCGGCCGGGGCGCCGTTGGCGCCGTTGGCGGCGGGGGTGGCGTTGGCGGCGGGGGCGGCGTTGGCGGCGGGGGCGGAGACCGGGGCGGCTTCCGGCGGCGGGGGCGGTCCGGCCTCGGTGTTGCTGCCGAAGGCCGAGCTGATCGACTTCAGCGCGGAGGTGACCTCGCTGGGGATGACCCACATCGTGCTGGCCGAGCCCTGGGCCAGCTGGGGCAGGGTCTGCAGGTACTGCCAGGCCAGCAGCTTGGGATCCGCGTCGTTGCGGTGCACGGCCTGGAACACGGTGCCGATGGCCTGGGCCTGCCCTTCGGCCTTGAGGATGCTGCTCTGCTTCTCCCCCTCGGCCCGCAGGATGCTGCTCTGCTTCTCGCCTTCGGCGGTGAGGATCTTGGACTGCTTGAGGCCTTCGGCGTTCAGGATCGCGGCGCGCTTCTCGCGCTCGGCCCGCATCTGCTTCTCCATCGCGTCGACCACGCTGCGGGGCGGGTCGATGGCCTTGATCTCGACCCGGGTGACCCGGATACCCCACTT
The DNA here is from genome assembly GCA_036497405.1 of Streptosporangiaceae bacterium. Classification (GTDB taxonomy): domain Bacteria; phylum Actinomycetota; class Actinomycetes; order Streptosporangiales; family Streptosporangiaceae; genus Bog-532. The sequence continues at coordinate 4,171 of DASXJM010000177.1, forward strand.
GCCGGAGGCGTCGTCGAGCACCCCGCGCAGCATGTTGTTGATCTTGTCGCGGGAGGTCAGCGACTCCTCCAGGTCCATGGAGCCGATGACGCTGCGCAGCATGGTCGCGGTGATCTGCTCGATGGCCCCGATGTAGTCGACGATCTCGTAATCCGCGGCCCGCGGGTCGGTGACCTGGAAGAACAGCACCGTGTCGATGAGCACGACCAGGTTGTCCTCAGTGATCACCGGCTGGCCCTTGAACGAGACCACCTGCTCGCGCAGGTCGATGGCCGGCTTGACCCGGTCCACGAACGGGATGATGAAGTTCATCCCCGGCTCCAGCGTCTTGCGGTACCGGCCGAACCGCTCGATGTTGCGGGCCCGGGCCTGGGGCACGACGCGCACCGAGCGGACCACCACCAGGATGAGCAGGAACGCGACGACGATGCCGATCAGGAGCTCCGCAACGGCCATGATCACTCCCGGGGATAGACGAGAGCGGTCGCGCCCTCGATCTGAATGACGTCGACGACGGCCCCGGCCGGAATGACCAGGGTCTCGTCGTAGGAACGGGACGACCACTCCTCGCCGCCGATGCGGACGCGGCCGGTGTGCCCGCTGGTCTCG
>DASXJM010000178.1:0-1837 GCA_036497405.1 Streptosporangiaceae bacterium
GGATGAGTTCCGGCTGGTGGCGGCGGTCGACCCGCAGGCCGAACGCCGGGACGCGGTGGCCACCGCGCTCGGGGTCCCGGCCTACCCGTCGACCCAGGCCGCGGTGGACGACGGCGTGCTCATCGACGCCGCCGACATCCGGACCCCGCACGCCGTGCACGCCGACACCGCCTGCGACGCGCTCGGCCGCGGCTGGCACGTGCTGGTCGAGAAGCCGCTGGCCACCACGCTGGCCGACGCTGAGCGCATCCGGCGTGCCGCCGCTACGGCGGGCCGGGTGGCGGCCGTGGCCGAGAACTACCCCCACATCGCAGCGGTCCGGGCCGCCCGCGAAGCGATGGCCTCGGGTCTGGTGGGAGAGGTGCTCACGCTGCGTTCGACCAGGGCGTTCACCCTCGACGGAGTGTGGCTCCGGGACGGCTGGCGCCGCGGTGGCGGCGAGTCGGCCGGGCTGCTGCTCGACCAGGGCACCCACCACACCAGCCTGCTGCGTTGCCTGGGCGGGCCCATTACCCGGGTAACCGCCCAGGCCAGTACGCCCGCGGGTGCCGCCGGGGGTGATCGGGTGGACACCTTTCTGCTCACGGTGGGGTTCGCGTCCGGCCTGGCCGCGCAGTCGCTCTACTCGTGGACCGCCTTCCCGCTGGCGGCCGAGGCCGAAGGAACCGTGGTCGGGTCCCGGGGCCGGATCGAGATCCGGGTCGACTACGACGGTGACGGCGGCGGCGCCACCCTCTGGGACGAGCGGAGCCCCGGCGGCCGGGAGATCTCGCCCGCCGAGAACTACTACGACAGCCACACTGCGATCGTCCGGGACTGGGTGGCGGCCATCCGGTCCGGCCGAACGCCGCAGGTCACCCTGGACGATGGCCTGGCCGACCTGGCCGTAATACTGGCCGCCGGGCGTTCCCTCCACGATGGGGGACGACCCGTTGACGTTGCCGAGGAGCATTTGTGACCGACTCACCCTTCGACCTGACCGGGCGCCGCGCGCTGGTCACCGGGTCCACCCGGGGCATCGGCGCGGCCATGGCGGCCGGCCTGGCCCGGGCCGGTGCCACCGTGGTGCTGCACGGCCGGGACCTGGCCACGGTCAACCAGGCCCGCGACCAACTGGCGGCCGAGGTGCCGGGGGCCGAGCTCCACAGCTGCGCGTTCGACGTGGCCGACTCCGACGCGATCATCGCCCAGGCCCAACGGCTGGAGGCCGACCTGGGCGGGATCGACGTGCTGGTCAACAACGCGGGCATGCAGTTCCGGTCGCCGCTGACCGAGTTCCCGCTGGACGCCTGGCGGCAGGTGCTCGAGGTCAACCTGACCAGCTGTTTCGTGCTGGCCCAGGAACTGGCCCACGGCATGCTGGACCGCGGCCACGGCAAGATCATCAACGTCTGCTCGCTGCAGACCCAGCTGGTCCGGGCCAGCACCTCGGCTTACGCCGCGGCCAAGAGCGGGCTCGGGTCGCTGACCCGGACCATGTGCGCCGAGTGGGCCGAGGGCGGCATCCAGGCCAACGGCCTGGCCCCCGGCTACATCGGCACCGACCTGAACACCGTTCTGGTCGAGGACGAGGAGTTCAGCGCCTGGGTCCGCGGCCGGACCCCGGCCCGGCGCTGGGGTAACCCCGAAGACCTGGCCGGCCCCGCGGTCTGGCTGGCCTCGTCGGCGTCCGATTTCGTCAACGGGCAAGTCATCTACGTCGACGGCGGCATCACCGCCGTGCTGTGAGGAGAGCCATTGAAGGCAACACTGTGACCGGTCCCGGTGATATCCGCGCCCTGCGCATCCACGATCGTGACGACCTGCGGCTGGATCGGGAGCCCGCGCCGGTCGCGCG
>DASXJM010000179.1:0-6894 GCA_036497405.1 Streptosporangiaceae bacterium
GTCGGGCTGCTGGTCGGCGTGGAACTCGTGGTCGGGGTCGGGCTGGTCGTGGGGGTCGCCGTCTTGGACGGCGGGGTGCCCTTGACCCCGTTACCCGAGCCGGCCGGGTGGCTGGCCGGCGCGGTCGACGCCTTACCGGTACGGCCGGAACCGGTGGCCGGGCTGGTGCCGGCCAGGCTCTGGTCCTGGACGGCCAGCGCGCCGGTCACGCCGCCGTTCGCCGCGGCGCCGTTCTGCCCGGTGGTCAGGGGCGGGTTCTGGGACCCGGCCGACGGCGCCTGAGCCTGGCCCTTGCTTCCGGCCGGGCCTGACGGCGGGGTTACGGACCCGTTGTCGGCCGCCGGGCTGATCGGCCTGCTCAGCTGGGCCGGCCGGCCGGAATGCCCCTGGTGCGGCGACTGCGGCAGGGCCAGGACCACCACCGCGGCGGCCGCACCGGCGACCGCGGTGGCGACCGCACCGGCGATCGCTCCGACCGGAATGCGCCGGAGCCGCCGATGGCGGCCGGGTTCGAGGGGCAGCGGCTCCGGGAACCCGTAGGCCGCGAACCCGCCCGCCTGCTGCACGATCGCGGCCCGCTGAGCTGCGGCGGCGGGGGAGGGGTCGCTGGCCAGGCCGAGCACCCGGTGTCGCAGGCCGGCCGGAACCGGAGCCATCGACACGAAGCCGAGCCGCATGACCGGGCCGAGCAGCTGGCGCTGGCGGTCCGCGCACACCGGGCAGCGTTCGACGTGCTGGCCGGCCAGGTCGCGGGCCAGCGCCGTGGTCCCGTCGTGGTCACCGAGCAGCCCGTCCAGGACGGCGCAGTTCTTCCGCCCGGCCTGGGCCACCAGTAGCGCGCCCAGCGACTCGCGCAGCCGCCCGTGGGCCCGCAACGCCCGGTTGTGCACGTCCGGCCGGGGCACACCCAGCGTGTCAGCCAGGTCGACACCGTGCAGCCGGTGCCGGAGGTTCAGCTCGACGATCTCCCCGTCGGCCGGGGACAGGCCGCTGATGGCGGTGCGGACCAGGTCCACCAGCTGGCTCTGGTCGTCGTCGCCGGAACGGCCGCGCGGGCCCGTTTCGGCCGGGGTGACCGGCCGGACCCCGGCCCGGAGCCGCCGGTGGCACTGGTTCCGGGCCACCGCGTACAGCCAGGGCCGGAGCCGGGTCGGGTCCTGCAGTTCGGAGATTGACTCGGCCGCGATCAGGAACGTGTCCTGCACCGCGTCGGCGGCGGCCGCCGAGTCGCCCAGCAGCGACCGGCAGAAGCTGAACACCCGGGCCGCGTACTTGTCGTACGCCTCGGCCAGGCCCCCGGGATCGCGCGCCACCAGGGCGCTGACGATCGCGCTGTCACGCATGAGGGCAGAGGTAAACGATGTAACGGACCACGGCCAGTCCCCCCGTGAGATTCGCCTACCGCAATAAGGTACTTTAACCAGAAAAATTTGCCCAGCCTAAGCTCCCCTACCTGGCTGAAAAATGCACGCGGAGGTGGCTCGTGGATCAGGGACTGGCTGACCGGCTCGCGATCCGCGAGGTGGTGGAGACCTGGGCCGTCGCCCGCGACTCCGGCGACTGGGACACCTTCCGCGGCACCTGGCACGACGATGGCTACATGATGGCCACCTGGTTCCAGGGCCCGGCCGCCGACTTCATCGCGGCCAGCCAGAACGGCTGGGATCACGGGGTGAACATCCTGCACTTCCTGGGCGGCAGCCACATCACCGTGGCCGGGACTCGGGCCATCGCCCAGACCAAGATGACGATCATGCAGCGGGCCGTGGTGCACGACGTGCTGTGCGACGTGGCCTGCATCGGCCGGTTCTACGACTTCTTCGAGGCCCGGGAGGGCCGCTGGGGCATCGTGCTGCGCCAGCCCACCTACGAGAAGGACCGGCTGGATCCGGTCGACCCGGCCGCCGTGCTGACCCTGGACCCCGAACTGCTCAGCCAGTTCCCGGTCGGCTACCAGCACCTGGGCTATCTGCAAGCCCAGCTGGGCTTCCCGGTCAAGCCGGACATGCCCGGGCTGCGCGGCCCTGAGGTCGAACGCCTCTACGCCAGCGGCCGGGCCTGGCTGACCGGGGCGCCGGCGCCCCGGGACGGCCACCGATGACCGCCGTGCCCGTACCTCCGGCCTCGGTCCCGGTGCTGATTGCGGGCGGCGGCCCGGTCGGGCTGGCCACCGCGCTGGAGCTGAGCCGGCACGGCATCGCCAGCGCGGTGATCGAGCCGCGCCCGGATGTGGCCTGGCTGCGGCCCCGGGCCAAGACCGTCTCGGCCCGCACCATGGAGCACTTCCGCCGCTGGGGCCTGGCCGGCGAGCTGCGGGCCCGGTCCCCGCTGGCGGTCGGCTGGTCGTCCGACATCGTGTTCTGCACCACCTTGACCGGCCGCGAGGTGTACCGCTTCCACGACGCCTTCGGGCTCGGGCTGGTGGGCAGCGACCGGGTGGCTGAGCCGGGCCAGCAGGCGCCCCAGCCCGTGGTCGAGCAGCTGCTGCGCGAGGTGGCCGCGGCCGACCCGCGGACCAGCCTGGTCACCGGCTGGCGGGTGACCGGCGCCACCGAGGACGGGGCCGGTGACGGGAACCGGGTGCTGGTGACCGCGGTGCCCGCCGCCCAACCGGACCAGCCGCCGGTCACCATCGAGGCCGCCTACGCCGTCGGCTGCGACGGCCCGCGCAGCGTGATCCGGGACGCGCTCGGCGGCCGGTTCGACGGCCGCGACGACGGCCGCCGCAACGTCAACGTCACCTTCCGCGCCCCGGACCTGGCCGCGCTGGTGCCGCACGGCCCGGCCGTCCAGTACTGGGTGCTGAGCCCGGCCCAGGCCGGCCTGATGGGCCGCCTGGACCTGGACGGCACCTGGTGGTGCATCGCCAACGGGGTCAGCCCCGAGGCCGGGCAGGAGCACGCGGCCGACATCGTCCGCGCCATGACCGGCGCCGATACCCCGTTCGAGGTCCTGGCCACCGACGCCTGGACCGCGCGCATGCAACTGGCCGACCGCTACCACCGGGGCCGGATGTTCATCGCCGGCGACGCCGCCCACCAGAATCCGCCCTACGGCGGCCACGGCTTCAACACCGGCATCGGCGACGCGGTCAACCTGGGCTGGAAGCTGGCCGCGGTCCTGAACGGCTGGGCCCCGGTCCGCCTGCTGGACAGCTACGAAGCCGAACGCCGCCCGATCGCCGCCGACACCATCGCCGAGGCCGCCCGCAACATGGCCACCCTCGGCCCCGAGCTGGCTGACCCTCGCCTGACCGGGCCGGACGAGGAGTTCGCGGCGGCCCGGCCCGGTGCCCAGGCCGCGATCGAGCGGGCCAAGGACCGTGAGTTCCACGGCCTGGACCTGGTGCTGAACTACACCTACGCGGGCACCCCGATCACCGCGCCCGGGGCGGGGGAGCGGCTGCCGCACCGCTGGCTGGGCCCGGGTGACTCGCTGTACGACCACCTGGGCCCGGAGTTCACCCTGATCCGCTCCGGCACCCGCGACGACGCTTTGGTCAAAGCGGCCGACGCCGTCGGCCTGCCCCTCACCGTGCTGGACCTGGACGCACCGGAGGAACCCCCCAGCCTGGTGCTCGTGCGACCGGACCAGCACGTGAGCTGGCGGGGGAGTCCGGCTGAGGATCCGGATGCCGTCATCCGCGGCGCCATCTACGGCTAGTGGTGGCCGGCCGCCAGCCGCTGCTCGGCCGAGGCCCACACCCCCTGGTCGCCCCGCGGCTCGAACCGGCGCAGCTCCTGCGTCTGCCGGACCAGCGCGCGCAGACCTTCGATATCGTGCGGCGCCACCTCCAGCGTGCGTGCCTGCACCAGCGCGTTGCCCAGCGCCGCCGCCTCCACCGGTCCCGCGATGACCGGCAGCCCGCAGGCGTCCGCCGTGAGCTGGCACAGCAGCTCGTTCTGGACCCCGCCGCCGACCATGTGGATGACCTCGGCGTGCCGCCCGGACAGCTCCTGGACCGCGATGATCGTCCGCCGGTAAGCCAGGGCCAGGCTGTCCAGGATGCAGCGGGCCACCTCGGCCGGGGCGGCCGGGGCCGGATCGCCGACCCGGGCACAGGCCTGCGCCAGCCGCGCCGGCATGTCCCCGGGCGGCAGGAACACCGGGTCGTCGGTGTCCACCACCGAGGTCAGCGGGGCCAGCCCGGCCGCCTCGCGCAGCAGCTCATCCAGGTCCACCGGCCGGCCCGCCGCCGCCCAGACCCGCATCGACTCCTGCAGCAGCCACAGCCCGGTCACATTGTGCAGGTACCGGATCCGCCCGTCCACCCCGGCCTCGTTGGTGAACCCGGCCCGGCGGCTGGCCTCGGTCAGCACCGGGGCGTCCAGCTCCATGCCCACCAGCGACCAGGTGCCGCTGGAGATGTACACGAAGTCCCGGCCCGAGGCCGGCACCGCCACCACCGCCGAGGCGGTGTCGTGCGAGCCGACCGCGATCACCGAGTGCCCCCCGAACTCACCCAGCCCCGGGTGGATCACCCCGGCGACCTCACCGGGGCTGCGCAGCCGCGGGAACAGCGAGGCCGGGAGGCCGGCCCGGTCGATCAGGTCCCCGGCCCACTCGCCCCGGCGCGCGTCGTACAGCTGGGTCGTGGACGCGTTCGTGCGCTCGGCCCCGGCTTCGCCGGTCAGCCAGTAGATGAGCAGGTCCGGGATCATCAGCAGCGTCCGGGCCGCGGCCAGCTGCGGCGTCCCGGCCGCCGCCGCCAGCTGATAGATCGTGTTGAACGGCAGTTGCTGGATGCCGGTCACCGCGTACAGGTCGGCTTCGGGGACCCGGGCCCAGACCTTTTCCGGCACCCCGTCGGTCCGGCCGTCCCGGTAGTGCACCGGGTTGCCGAGCAGGGCCCCGGACTCGTCCAGCAGCCCGTAGTCCACCCCCCACGAGTCGATGCCGACGCCGCCCAGCCGGCCCCCGGCTGCCGCGGCCACGGCTCCGAGCCCGTCCAGCACGTCGCGGTAGAGCCGGAGGATGTCCCAGTGCAGCGTCCCCGCCACCTGGACCGGGACGTTCGGGAACCGGTGCAGCTCGTCCAGGGTCAGCTGGTCCGGCCCCACCCGGGCCAGCATCACCCGCCCGCTCGACGCCCCCAGATCCACCGCGGCCACGGCCGTGGTCCCGGTGCTCATCGCAGGAAGCCCGCCGCCACCCCCGCGTCCACCGGCACGTGCAGCCCCGTGGTCAGGGCCAGTTCCCCGGCGGTCAGCGCGACCACCGCCGCCGCCACGTGCTCGGGCAGCACCTCCCGGCCGAGCAGGGTCCGCTTGGCGTAGTAGGCGCCCAGTTCCTCCTCGGGCACCCCGTAGACCGCGGCCCGCTGCGCGCCCCAGCCCCCGGCGAAGATCCCCGACCCGCGCACCACCGCGTCGGGGTTGATCCCGTTGACCCGGATGCCGTGCCCGCCCAGGTCGGCCGCCAGCAGCCGGACCTGGTGGGCCTGGTCGGCCTTGGCCGCGCCGTAGCCCACGTTGTTCGGCCCGGCCACCACCGAGTTCTTGCTCACCACGTAGACGATGTCGCCGCCCAGGTCCTGGGCGATCATCACCCGGGCCGCCTCCCGGGAGACCAGGAACGAGCCGCGGGCCATCACGTCGTGCTGGAGGTCCCAGTCGGCGGCGGTGGTCTCCAGCAGCGGCTTGGAGATGGACAGGCCCGCGTTGTTGACCACCAGGTCCAGGCCGCCGAAGGCCAGAAGCGCCGCCTTGACCGCCTCGGCGATGGCGTCCTCGCTGGTCACGTCCACCGTCACCGGCACCGCCTGGTCGGCCGAGCCGATGCCGTCCGCCACCGCTGCCGCCGCGTCGCCGTCCCGGTCGGCCACCACCACGCAGGCCCCTTCGGCCGCCACCCGCTCGGCGGTGGCCCGGCCGATCCCGGAACCGCCCCCGGTGACCAGGGCGATCCGCGTGGCCAGCGGCTTGGGCTTCGGGCGCCGGCGCAGCTTGGCCTCTTCCAGCTCCCAGTACTCGATGCGGAACTTCTCCGCCTCGGAGATGGGCCGGTAGGCCGAGATGGCCTCGGCCCCGCGCATCACGTTGATCGCGTTGACGTAGAACTCGCCCGCCACCCGGGCGGTCTGCTTGTCGGCGCCGTAGCTGAACATGCCGACCCCGGGCACCAGCACGATGGCCGGGTCGGCCCCGCGCATCGGCGGCGAGGACGGCTCCGCGTGCCGCTCGTAGTAGGCCCGGTAGTCCTCCCGGTAGGCGGCGTGCAGCTCCCGCAGCCGGGTGATCACCGCTTCGAGAGGCGCGGACGGGGGCAGGTCCAGCACCATCGGCCGGACCTTGGTGCGCAGGAAGTGGTCCGGGCAGGACGTGCCCAGCGCGGCCAGTTCCGGGTGCCGGGCCCGGGCCACGAAGTCCAGCACCGCCTCGCTGTCGGTGAAGTGGCCCACCTGCGGCCGGTCGGCCGACGCCAGCCCGCGGATGACCGGGGCCAGCGCCGCCGCCCGGTCCCGCCGTTCGGCCTCCGGCAGCGGCTCGAACCCCTCGATGACCGGCCCGAACGGCTCCGGGCGGCCGTGCGACTCAAGATAGGCCTGGGCGGTGCGGATGATCTCCAGCGACCGGGCCTCGCATTCCTCGCTGGAGGCGCCCCAGGCGGTGATGCCGTGCCCGCCCAGGATGACCCCGATCGCGTCCGGGTGGTCGCGCTTGACCGCGGCGATGTCCAGGCCGAGCTGGAACCCGGGCCGCCGCCACGGCACCCACACCACCCGGTCGCCGAAGCAGGCCTTGGTCAGCGCCTCGCCGTCGGCGGCGGTGGCGAACGCGATCCCCGCGTCCGGGTGCAGGTGATCGACGTTGCTCGCGTCCACCAGCCCGTGCATGGCGGTGTCGATCGACGGCGCAGCCCCGCCTTTGCCGTGCAGGCAGTAGTCGAACGCGG
>DASXJM010000180.1:0-3580 GCA_036497405.1 Streptosporangiaceae bacterium
CGGTCCGCGCCGGTCAGGGGATGGCGGGAGAACCGGGCCTCGTAGAACAGCTTGGTCAGCCGTCCGGCCGCCTGGCCGTGCACGATCCCCTCGGCGGTGGCCCGGGCCAGCAGCTCGTCGGGGGTGTCGGCCGCGGCCCGGGCCGCGCCCTTCTTGGCCAGGCTCCGTTCCATGGCCAGGTAGCAGGCGATGATGGCGGCGCGGGCGTCGTCCAGCTCGCGCAGGGCGGCCTGGCCCGAGCTGACCGCCGCCCGCAGTCCGGCCGGGTCGAACACGGCCTCCCCGGGCGGCAGGACCGGGGCCGGCCGCCGGTGCCGCAGCGCGACGACCACGCCGAGCACCACCGCGGCCACGGCGATCGCGATGAGCAGGGCCCACAGCACCGAGGTGAGCGAGGTCGGCAGGGCGATCTTTCCCGGCCGGCCGGTGGCCCGGGGCCGGATGGGCTCGGGCGCGGTCGGCGGCCCCTGCGGCCGCGGTCCCGGCTTGAACAGGTGGAAGTTGGCGCTGGCCACGGTTAGGACGACCACGGCGATCAGCCCGGCGGTGAGGGCGATCCGCAGCCAGCCGCGCAGCCGGGTCACGGCGGCCGGCTCGGGCTCGATCAGGCGGCCCGCCCGATGCCCGCGGATCAGCGTCGCGGTCAGCAGCGCGGCCAGTACCACCGCGAAGATCAGCCCGATGACGGTGCCGTCCCCGTGCAGCGGGCCGTTCCAGTGCGGGGCGGCCAGCACGCCCCGCAGGCCGACCAGCACCACGGCGACCAGCAGGATCACCAGCGGGACGCGGGAGACCAGCGGGACGCGGGCGGCCCCCGGCCGTCCCGCCGGTGGTGTGCCGCCCGCCGGCTCGCTGGTCACTTCGTGCCGAAACATGCTGCGGTTAACGATACGACGCCCGCCTGCGGACCCCGGGACGGGTTCACAGGCGCGGCTTCACAGCCGCGGCTTCACGGGCGTGACGCCGGTCCGGTCAGGCCGGCCACGGCGGCCAGCACGGACCGGCCGTCGGGTCCGGTCCAGGCGTCGGCGCCCAGCGCACGGGCGTGGTCCGGCCCCGCGATCGCGGCCCCGCCGGCCAGGACCGGGACCGTCAGCCCGGCCCGGCGCAGCGCCGCCACGGCCGACCGGGCCGCGTCGTCCAGGCCGGGAGCGGTCACCCCGATGACCACGGTGACCAGGCGGTCGGCTCCGCTCGCGGTTTCCGCGAACGACTCGGCCGGGGTGTTGGCCCCGAGGTCGATGACGTCGAAACCCTGCCCGCGCAGCAGGTCGGCGATGATCGCGCCCGGCAGGCTGTGCTGGTCCCCGGCGGGCCCGCCGATGATGACCGTGCCGCGCTTGCGGCCGCGGCGGGCGAACCGGGGCCCCAGCCGCCCGATGATCCGCTGGGCCACCGCCGACGCCCGGTGCTCGGCCGCCACCGAGACCGCTCCCTCGGCCCAGCCGTCGCCCACGCTGCGCAGCACCGGGACCAGGAGGTCGAGGTAGATTCCGGCCGGGGGCTGACCCGAAGCCAACGCATCCTCGACGATCCGCCAGGCCCCGGCCTCGTCACCGGCCACCATCCGGGCCCGCAGCAGCGGCACCCGGTCCAGCCGGGCCGGGCGCTCGGCCCCAGCGGGCTCGGGCGGCCCCTCCGGCCCGGCCGGGTGTACCAGGTCGAGGTCGCCCGGATCGACCAGCCACTCCTGGCCGGCCTGCCGGGCGGGCAGTCGTCCGGTCCGCACGTAGCGGTAGGCGGTCATGTAGTGCACGCCGAGCCGCCGGGCCGCCTCGCGCAGGCTGATCGGCTCGGCCGCGGGCGGGGGACCGGGTGGGGGTGCCATCGGGCTCAGCGGCATCACAACCGGGCCGGCTACGAGTCCGACGCTGGTGGCTTGGGCGCTCCCTCGACCGCGGCCGGGCCGTCCCCGGCGCGGAAGTCGCCGTCGCCGTCATCGGTGTCCGCGTCCAGCCCGTGCAGGGCCTCGGCGGCGTCGTCGTTGACCACCGTCCCGGCCGGGCGGCTCTCGGTACCGTCGCGCACGTCGTCGATCAGCCCGGCCAGCCGGAACTTCAGGCGTCCCAGCGTGCCGTCGTAGCTGAGCTTCGGGTGCGGCCGGGTCGGCGCGACCTGCTCGGCCTGGTGGTAGGACCGGATCAGCTCGTTCAGGCCGTCCTCATCCAGGGTCCCGGCCAGCTCGCCGATCAGGTCGCGCTCCAGCTTGGCGTAGTACGCCACCGCCGCCTGCACGTCGCCGGCCAGGTCGTCGCCGGGCCAGTTGTCGACCCGCGCGTCGCCGGTCAGGTACCGGTCCAGCCAGTGCAGCACGGTGGTCAGCTGCTGGCCGCCCTCGCGCACCTGCCCGACCTGGGCGCCGCCGTCGCTGAGCCGCTGCTCAGCCAGCGGCAGCACAGTCCGCTCGAACGCCGCCAGCCGGGCCGCGTACCGCCCGACCTCGGTCAGCCCGTCGGGTTCGGTCAGGCTTGCCGTCGGGTCCGGCGCCGCGCCGTCCTCGTCGGCCTGGTCAGCCTGGCCGTTCGGCCCGTCCTGGCCGTTGGCCGGGCTGATGGTGGACAGTTCCTCAAGGGCAACGGCCGTATCCATGGCTCCCCCTGCCGTCGATGTTCATGTCGTTTAGTGCTAAATGCATATACCCAGGTAGCGAGCCTCAACCAGCTTTGCCCCCAAGATTTTCACCGAAGGTCTTTTTCTGCCTCCCAGCCCCGATTAGCGTCCGCCGCCGGAGGCAGTCAGGAGGCCCGGCCCGACCTGGCGTCCAGACATCCGTCCCGGTCACCGCGCTCTACCCCGCCCGGGCCCAGAGCTGAGGTCTCTTCGTCTTCCCTCGCCCCCGCGCAGCCGTGCCCTACGTGGGGGGCCGCAGCAAGCCGGGCCAGCGCCGCCCGGCGGGCGGAGGACCAGCCCCGGTTACGGCAAGGGCGGGGCGGCTTCGTTCAGCTCGGACTCGAGGGCGGCCGGGGCCCGCATCCGCCAGGCGTCGGTGATCAGCTCGGCCAGGCGGGCCGGGCTGACCTCGGCCAGCCGCAGCATGACCAGGGGCCAGCCGTCGTAGCCGGGGGTGGTGAAGAACAGGCGCGGCTCACCCAGCAGCAGGGCCTGCTTTTCGGCCTCGTCGCCGACGTAGAGGACGGCGATGTCGGTCCGGAGGACCCGGGGCCGACCGGGCTGGCGCTCCGGGTAGGACCAGACGAACCCCTTGCCGTCGACCCGGAAGTCGAACCCGTCGCTGTCCAGCTCCTCCACGTGCGGGAGGGCCAGCGCCAGCCGGCGGACGTCCCCGTCGTCAGCCATGGCCCTCCTCAGTCGACCTCGCCGGGCGGCTCTGGTCACAGGCTACGACGAGTCGATCTTTCCGGCTCAGCGAGTCCCGGGCCTTGGGCCCGGGCGAGCGGCCGGTCCTACGGCGACGCAGCGCCGTGGGCAAGTGGGGGGCCCAGGGGGGTCATCCCACCACGAGTGGGAAACCTCGATCACAGTTCGAAGGCTAGTAATCGAACAGGCCATCCAACTGTGAGCGACTTTTGCCACTGTAGGCCACACAGTCATAAGGGCCACGCCGAGCGCCTCTGGGGAC
>DASXJM010000181.1:0-2144 GCA_036497405.1 Streptosporangiaceae bacterium
GTGTTCAAAAGAGCGATGTACTCCTCAGCGGTGTAGCGGATCTCCCAGTCGAACTGCCGGACCTGGACCACATCGAACAACCCGCTGGCCTCGATGTCCGTGGCGGCCGAAGGCAGTTCGCCCGGGCGGTGCCGCACGGCGTCGTCCGGTTTGCTCTCGCCGATCTCGTCGTACACGGCCTGCAGCTCATCGAAGATCGGGTCGCCCCCGTCGGGGAACACGTGGCTCGCCGACCAGAACGCCAGGTGCCCGCCCGGCCGCAGCGCCGCCCAGGCCCGCTGGTAGCGGACGGCCGGGTCGATCCAGTGCCAGGCCGTGGCCGCGAACACCAGGCCGAACCCCCCGAACCCCCCGAACAACTCGCCGGCCGGTGGCCGCCACGACTCGAACGCCCCCGCCACCACCGTGACGTCGTAGGCGGCCAGGTTGGCCCGGGCGGCCCGGGCCAGGTCCGCGCCCAGCTCGATACAGGTGATCATGAACCCGCGCCGGGCCAGCGGCAGCGTGGCCTTACCGGTGGCGCAGCCGATCTCCAGGATGCGGTCGCCGGGCGGCAACGCGGTCACCGCCAGCAGATCCTCGTACAGCGCGTCCGGATAGTCGGGCCGCGCCGCCTGGTACGCGGTTGCCACCTCATCGAACGTCAGCCGCAGCCGTTCCCGCTCCGCCTCGTCGCTCACTCGCCTGAGCGTGGCACGGCGCCGCCGGGACGCCAACCGCTTATCGGCGCGCCCAGCAGCCGGTACAGCCCGGCCCGGTGGTAGTACACGTTGGTCACGACCTGGATCACGACGAACGTCACCGGCCACAGCGCGCCGCCGAGCCCCGGCACCACCGAGACGGGCAGCGTGTAGGACATCAGCACCCGCAACACGGCGTCGACCAGCAGGCCCGCGCCCCAGATGATCGTGCTCACCCGCCAGATTTTTCCGAAGGTTGGTTCGCTGGCCCACACGTCGTCCCAGGAGGCCGAACCGAACACGCGTCTGCCCTCCATCAGCGGCCGGGCCAGCGCGAACGCGGCGGGCCGCCGGGCCCACCGGGGCCGCAGGGTGGCCAGGAACCACAGCCCCCACAACGCGGTGATGAAGCCGTCCCGGGCCAGCAGGAACCGCGGGCTGTCGGTGATGAGGGAGAGCACGATGGTGGCCAGCACGCTGACCACCACGACCCCGCCCACGCCGTCGAGCCGACGCCGCGTGACCAGCTGGATGATCACCCCGATCGCGGGCACGATGGCCCCGGCCCCCAGCGCGACCAGGTTGGACAGGCCCGCGGCCCGCAGCCCGTAGTACAAGCCGATCGGCGCGCCGACGTCCAGCCCCAGCAGCCCCAGCTGCCTCTTCAGGCTGGTCGCCGGCGCGGCCGGTGCGGGAGCGGGCGTCGGCGTTGGCTCCACGGCGGCCGGCGTCGTCGCCCGGCTCGGCGCGCTCACGACGCGGCCCTGGTGGCCAGGTCGAACGCGGTGATGACCTCGCGCGCGTAGGTCCGGGTGTCGAAGTCCGGGTCGTCAGTGAGCAGGAACGGCAACCCGTCGACGGCCCGCTGGATCATCGTCGCCATCACGGTCAGGTCGAAGTTCCGGAACTCCCCGCTGGCCTGGCCCGCGCGCAGGATGTCTTCCACTGGTGACTTGGCCGCCCGGTCCTGGCCGGCGTCATACTCGAACGCCCCGCCCAGGAAGATCTCCAGCAGGGCCTTCATCTCGGCCCGGTGCGTCTCCACGAAGGCCACGTTCCCGTCGATGTAGCGCCGCAGCGCGTCCGCGGCTCCGGTCGCCCCGGCCATCCGCTCGCCCATGAACTCGGTGATCTCCCCGATGACCCGGGCCGCGACCTGCTCCATCAGCTCGCCCCGGTTGGCAAAGTGATAGGAGATCAGCCCGGTACTGGACAGCCCGGCCCGCTCCGCGATCCGCGCGAACGAGGCGTGCCCGTACCCCCCTTCCGCGATCACGGCAATGGCCGCCGTCACGACCTGCGCCCGCCGCGCCTCCTCCGTCACCGACCGCTTCCCCGTCGCCCGGCGCCCCCGCGCCCCCTGGCCATTCTCCGCGACCTGGGTCCCGTCGGCCCGAGCCCAGTTGCTGTCCTGTCCGGCCTGATCAGCAGTTCTTGCTTGCATGAGCTAAAAGTAGCTCGCCC
>DASXJM010000182.1:0-10386 GCA_036497405.1 Streptosporangiaceae bacterium
CAGCTGGCCGTGCTCGGCCCACTCCCGGTCGAACGCCGGCGACAGCGCCGGGATCTCCACCAGTCCGGCCAGGCTGGGCAGCACCTCGTCGTCCCAGCGCCGGTTCACGTCTGTTCGCACCGTTTCCTGTTCCACGGACCCATCCTCGCGCATCGTGGATTCGGGGTCACCGGGGCCTTGAGGTCAACGGCTCTCCCGCCAGGTGGCCGCCTTGGTTCGCATGAAAATCCAGCCGCGTTTCAGCCGCCTGAGCCAACCGCTTCGAGTCAGCGGAACGGTGATCGCCTCCATAACCTCTCGCTGGGCAGGCTCGCGAGGGCCGGTCATGAACCACTGGCGTGCCACTGCCGTCATGGCCGAATCGGCCGTCGTCAACCCGGCGGAGTTGCCGTAGTCAACCCGGAACGACGTGAATGGACCACCCGCTGCGCTAACAAACATGTCCGTAATCGCGGCCCTCAGCGGAGTATGAGTCACGGCGGCATCGAGCCACCGTTTGACCGCAACCCCGAACCCGGAATGCGGTGCTCCGCCATCGGCGTAGTAGTCAAGCACCGCCCGCCACCCCGGCCGACAGTGAGCCGGCGTCAGTCGAGCACTTCCCGCAAGTACAGTCGGCAGGCCTGCTTCATTCACAGCTCCAGCGAATTCCAAGAAGAGCGCAGCCCCGACTCGGCGTCGCTTCTGTCGCTGCGAGACAGACAAGGTCTCGCGGCCCATAAGCGCGCACCAAGCCAGCACCGCCTTCAGGGCCTCCGAGTAGTAGCCCGCCTCCACCAGCCGCCGGGTGGTCTGCTTGACCTGTTCTGCGATCTGCTCGTTGCCACGGGTGGCGAGATGCTTGAGGCGGGTGAGAGCGACCGACGGATAGGTCTGGCCCAGCACCTCGCAGACCTGGACCAGGGTCAGCTTCAGCGTCTGCGGCAGCCGGGCCGTCCGCGACCACTCATACATTGCCGCGCGTACCCTGCCCCCCACCAGCGGATGCAGGCAGGTCCGGGACAACGCGATGTAGGCGGGGTTGGCGTTGAAATCGGGGTCAGGACTGTCATTCGCTCCCCAGGCACGGACGGTACTGGCGATGATTTCTGCCTCACCGTGTTCAGCGGCGACTTCCGCGAACGTCCCGGCCAGCGAGATGCGAGGCTGTCTGCCGGCCAGCGATTCCGTGACCAGGGCCGCCAGCCAGCCCAGCAGATCCTGGCGGGCCAGCGGGTAGTCCGCGATGGTGTGCCTCAAGGTCGACTGGGCGAAACCGAGGCGGTTGAACGCGATCTGGGAACTTCTCTGCTGCTCGTCCAGCAAAGTGCCTAGCTCGGTAACCGGGCACCAGGCCAGGCCTGCGCCGTTGATATCGACTTTCAAGCGTTTGGCCAGTTCAGCCGCTGCCGCGTAGACACTGTTCTCACTGGCGGGCGCCAGCGCCGCCGCCGCCACGAGCAGAGCCCGGTCATGAGGCTCCCGGTGCTCGTGGAACCAGAGCTGCAGATCCCTGCTCCAGTCTTGATAGGCATTGAACACTTGGTCTTGCCGCTCCGTGGCGGAGGTGCTGGCATCGTTGCTCTCCGCCTCGTCCACGAGCCTGGCCAGTCGGCGGCCGTTTGCGGGCAGGGCCTGAGCCCCTTCCAGCAGCCCAGGAGCTTCCGGCCAGTTTGCCCAGGCGCCGTGACCGGTGGCCGTCACCCAGTGCTGGTAGACATGCAGTGCGCGGGCCGGCTCGATGGCGATGCTCGGCAGGCCGTTGATGTTGCCGTTCCAATCGTCGGCAATGACGGCGAGATAGCTGCTCCGGGAGGCGCGGATCGCGTCGATGGCGCCTGGCAGCCGGGTGAGGCCATCCCGGGCATGGACCAGGTAACCGCAACCTTGACCGACCCCCATTTCCTCGGTGTCCTCATCTTCGAGCGAAAAGCGGCGGATCCGCAGCTCGTCATTCAGCTCGCGCATCGCCTTCATCGCCGTGATCTCGCGCCCAGATCCTGGCGGCCCGTAAAGCACCAGGCAGTGATCAAGCTCCAGCGCCTTGACGATCAATTTGTGGTTGTCAGCCGGGACGTAGGCCGCCATCCGGCAGGAGACTTCCCTCGCCCCCAGGAACATGGCCGGGCGGTTCCGGACGAACGTGAGCGACTGCTGTACCAGGTCGCCGCTGACTGTGTTGCCGACCGCGTTTTGTGCACCGTCCCCTTCGACGTGCACGGAGTCGAAGCGCTGGAACGGAGTGGTCACGGCCGGGTCTGCCTCAGGTCGCCATGGACCTGGTTGCCGATGGCGTTCTGGGCCTGATCCCCCGATACCGACACGCTGCCGAACGAGATACCTCCGCCTGGCGCCGGCTGGCCGGCCAGAGGCAGGTCCGGTTCTTCCTGGCCGTGGCGTGGATCGCGGATGGATGGCACCGGCACGTAAAGGTAGGCCAGCCGGTCGAACTGCTTCACCTGGGCACGAACGGCGGTGAACTGGCTCGGGCGGAGCCTGACGCGTCCTCCGCTCACGTAGGTCTCGAAGGTCTCGGCCGAGATGATGACCGCGGCGAACGTGACATCCGGGTCGCTGTCGCGGAGCGCGGCGCGGAGCGGATCGCAATCCAGTAGTCGGCTGACGTCGTTGGTGGCGGTCGAAATACCGGCGGTCACGGGGTCCTGGGTGTCGACGAGACCGTAGTGCAGCGCGATCCGGAGGCGAAGCTGCTGGCCCTGGGCCCGCAGCCGTGGTGCCGCTTCGGCCAGCGCATCCTGCAGGTGCCGTGGGAAGGGACTGATCAGCGACTCGATCGCCTCCAGTGGCAGGACGGCCAGAACGCCGTCACCGGTGCTTTGCAGGAAGGGTGCCGTCTGCCAGGTGTGGCCGAGTCCGCTGCGCTCGCAGGCGGCGGCGACCGCGCTCCTGATCTCGGTGTGCAGCCCAGGCAGGTCGGCGTCGCGGTGGCGGCTGAACCCCTCAGCGTCGACCACTAGCAAGCTGTGCATCGTCTCGGTCATCAGCTCTCCCATCCCGGTGCTAACCACATGGTCCGTGCCGCCCTTGGCGCCGACCGTCCAAAATCAGACGTTGCGGTCGATTTCTACAGCCGCAGCCCTTAGCCGGGCCAGGTCGGTGACGAGGATGCGGCCGCGCCCGGTGTCGATCGCGCCCAGTTCGCGCAGGCGCGCGAGTTGAGCCGCGACGGTGCTCCGGGCCAGGCCCGCGGCCTGGCCGAGTTCGCTCTGACTGAGCGCGACATCGGCCGGCATTCCGGGGCCCGTGGGCAGCAGTTGCAGGAGCGTCCGGGCCAGCCGCCTCCCGGCCGGCAGTGAGGCGAGTTCCTCGCGCCATTCCTCGCCCTCACGGATACGCGCCATGGCGTGGCGCAGAAACTCGCCTTCGAGGGATTTGGCCTGCATCATCTGCAGGAAGCGGTCGGCCCGGATCACCTTGGTGACACAACGATCAACGGCGATGGCCGTGGCCGAGCGATTGGCCACGCCCAGGACTGACATCTCGCCCAAGATGTCGCCTGTGGCCCGAATGGCCATGACCAGCAGGTCTCCCTCGGCCGATGTCCGGACCACCTTGACCCGGCCGGATATAACGGCCAGCACGTGGGTGCCAGGATCGCCTTGCCGGAGTAGCACGTCGCCGGGTTCGAAACGCCGATCAAAGCCTGCCGCTAAAAGATGCGCCCAGGCTTGCGGGGAAAGTCCCATTCACTATGTGTCTCACAGCAGTTGCCTTCTGCAAAGTAACGCCCAGCGTCCGCTGACTGACGTAGGGCGCGCCGGTGGGACAATGTTCCGATGCGAGCGGTCGTGCAGCGGGTGACCCAGGCCAGCGTGAGCGTGGACGGCCAGGTGACCGGCGCCATCGATGAGCCGGGCCTGATGGTGCTGGTCGGCGTGACCCACAGCGACACCGCCGATCAGGCGGCCAAGCTGGCCGCCAAGCTGTGGGGGCTGCGCATTCTGGAGGGGGAGAAGTCCTGCTCCGACATTGGCGCCCCGCTGCTGGTCATCAGCCAGTTCACGCTCTACGCCGACACCCGCAAGGGACGGCGCCCCTCCTGGCTGGCGGCCGCGCCCGGTCCGGTGGCCGAGCCGCTGGTGGACGCGGTCGTGACCGCCCTGCGCGACCTGGGCGCCCACGTCGAGACCGGCGTGTTCGGCGCCATGATGACGGTCAACCTGATCAACGACGGCCCCATCACGATCATCCTTGACCTGTAACTCCCGCCCCCGGCCAGTTGATAACAGCAACAAGCGCCCAGGCGCCCGGCCCGCTCCGGTCCAGCCGAGTCCCAGCTGATAACAGCAAGAAGCGCCTGCGGCCCCCAGTTCGAGTGCAAAAGATGTCGCTATCACAGCATTTTTTGCACACATTGCCGGTCGTCCGGAAGCAATGAGGCCAGTGTGGCACAGGAGCCTCCGCTCACGCTGCGGCCGGACCCCCAAGCCGGCTCCAGTCCCATCAATCATTCTGGAAGCCATCCGCAGCCATAGCTTCCTGATAACAGCAAGAAGCGCCTGCGGCGCCCGCCGGGCCATAACCCCCTGGGGCCAAGGAACCTGATGGTCAGGAGCCGAACGTGGCCGAAGCCAGCACGTGGCCGTCCTTGGCCAGCAGCCGGGCGCCGACCACGGTGGTGCCCCGCATCGATTCCGGGCTGCCCCAGTAGCCGTAACCGCCGTCGAGGCCGAACGACCCGATCGTGGTCACCCGGCCGTCCTGGCCCAGCAGCTGGCAGACGACCGTGCCGTTGCCCGTGCCGCTGTCGACCGACACGTAGACCCAGCCGTCGCTGCCCAGGTAGCCCTGGTTGTCCAGGAACACCCGGCCGATGACCTGGTGCTGGGCCGTGGTCAGCGTGGCCGGGTGCAGGGTCGCCGCCCCCGGAGCCGCCCCAGCCCCCGCTCCCGGCGCCGCCCCCGCCGCCGGAACCCCGGCCCCGGCCATGGACCCGGACCCGGCACCGCCGCGGACCGCCCAGCCGCCCAGCCCGCCCCCGACCGCCAGCACCACGGCCGCCGCGGCGGCCGCCACCAGCAGGTGCACCCGAGCCACCCGAGGCCGAGGCCGGCCCCCACGCCCGCGCACACCCCAAAGGCGGCGCTTCCCGCTGAAGCAGAGCTCCTGCTGCATCCGGTAGGCGAACCCGGCCGGGGGCGTCACCTCCGGCAGCAGCTTGAGCAGTTCCTCCCCGGTGAACGCCAGTTCCCGGACATCCTCCCGGCAGGCGTCACACCGGTCGAGCTGCGGGACGGCCTCGGCCCGCTCGCGCCCGGTGAGCACGCCGAGCGCCAGTTCCGCCGCGACATCGGAAAACTTGTCGCAATCCACATTAGATATACGACTCCGGCCTGGGCCGGGATTGCCCGATCAGGGTTTACGGCCCAGCGCGGCGTAGGCCCCGGCTTCGGTCACCGAAGGCCGCGGCCCGGGCTCGTCCTCGGCCCGCCAGTCGATCATCGGCACCAGCCCGGGCGGGACCAGCTCCAGCCCGTCCACGAACCGCTCGAACTCGGCCCGGGTCCGGTACTGGAACGCGATGCCTGAGCTCCGGTAGCTGCGGTCAGCCCCGACCCCCTCGGCGTAGAAGTCCCGGGTCGGGTGCTGAATCGCCAGGTAGCTCCCGCTGGGCAGGGCGGCCAGCAGCCGCTTCACAATGCCGTAGGGGTCTTCCTCGTCGGGGATGAAGTGCAGCACGCCGAACATCATCAGCGCGACCGGCTCGGACAGGTCCAGGGTCTCGATCAGCCGGGGATCGCTGAGGATCTTCTCGGGCTGGCGCAGGTCGGCGTGGAGGTAGGCCGTGTTCCCCTCGGCGTTGCTGGTCAGCAGGGCCCGCGCGTGGGTGAGCACGATGGGGTCGTTGTCGACGTAGACGATCCGGCTGTCGGGGCGGAGCGACTGCGCGATCTCGTGCATGTTCGGGCTGGTCGGCAGGCCGGTGCCGATGTCCAGGAACTGGCGGAGGCCGGCCTCGCCGGCCAGGTAGGCGGTCATCCGCCGCATCAGCGCCCGGTTTTCCCGCATGCCGATGGCCATGGTCGGGTTGGCCTTGATCGCGCCTTCGGCGGCCCGGCGGTCGGCTTCGAAGTTGTCCTTGCCGCCCAGGATGTAGTCGTAGATCCGGGCCGAATGCGCCACCGACGTGTCGATGTCCGGCAGTTGCTCGCCCGGGTCGATGCCCTGGAAATCCCAGCCGCTCATGGCGATCATTATGGTGCCTGCGGCGGTCCTGCCGGCCACCGGGCACGGCCCGTGTGTCATGCTCGATCGGATGCCCGCTCAACCCGGCCGTCCCGACCCGGCCCCCACCCTGCTGGCCCTGAGCGACCTGCACGTCGGCTACCAGGACAACCGCGCGCTCCTGGCCGACCTGCGGCCGCGCTCGGAGCAGGACTGGCTGCTGGTGCCGGGCGATGTGGCCGAGCGGTTCGCCGACGTCGAGTGGGCGCTGCGCACGCTGACCGAGCGGTTCGCCCGGGTCGTCTGGGCCCCCGGCAACCACGAACTGTGGACCCACGGCCGGGACGAGGTGAAGCTGCGCGGCCTGGCCCGCTACCAGGCTCTGGTCGGGCTGTGCCGTGACCTGGGGGTGATCACCCCGGAAGATCCGTACCCGGTGTGGGACGGACCGGGCGGCCCGGCCGTCATCGTCCCGACGTTCCTGCTCTACGACTACTCCTGGCGGCCGGACGGGGCCGCCACCAAGGAAGAGGCCCTGGAGATGGCCTACAACACCGGGGTGGTGTGCAGTGATGAACGGCTGCTCCACCCCGACCCGTGGCCCAGCCGGGAAGAATGGTGCTGGAGCCGGATCGACGAGACCGAGCAGCGGCTGGCCACCCTCGATCCCGACCTTCCATCGATATTCGTGAACCATTTTCCGCTGGTGCGCGAGCCGACCCGGGTGCTGCGTTACCCGCCGTTCGCGCAGTGGTGCGGGACCGGCCGGACCCACGACTGGCACCGGAAGTACCACGCGGCCGCGGTGGTCTACGGGCATCTGCACATTCCCCGCACGACCTGGTACGACGGGGTCCGGTTCGAGGAGGTCTCGACCGGCTATCCGCGCGAGTGGCGCCGCCGCGACACCCCGCCGGGCGTCCCCCGCCAGATCCTGCCCGCCCCCGATTGACACCGGCCCACCCAGGCCGAAAAGCTTTTCCCCATGCGCGTGGTCGTGGTGGGGCTGGAGTTCGGGGCTGAGTTCGTGCCGATCTACGCCGACCACCCCGGCGTGACCAGCGTCGGCGTGGCCGACCTCCGGGCCGATCTGGCCGACCGGGTTGCCCGCCAGTTCAACGTTGACCACGTCTACGCCGACCTGGACGCGGCCCTGGCCGACCCGGCGGTGGACGCGGTGCACCTCGTCACCGGCCTGACCGCGCACGCCGACCAGGTGATACGGGCCCTGAACGCGGGCAAGCACGTGGCCTGCACGGTGCCGATGGCGCTGTCGTTCGACGACCTGGCCCGCATCGTGGCCGCCCGCCGCGCGGCCGGGACCACCTACATGATGATGGAGACCGCGGTCTACACCCGCGAGTTCCTCTGGGCTCGTGACCTGGCCGTTTCCGGAGCGCTGGGGCGGGTCAGCTACGCCCGCGGCACCCACTTCCAGGACATGACCGGCTGGCCGTCCTACTGGCGGGGCCTGCCGCCGATGTACTACGCCACCCACGCGGTGGCGCCGATCCTGGCCCTGCTCGGCACCCGGGCCACCACGGTCCGCGCCCTCGGCGGCGGGCGGCTGGACCCAGCCAACCAGGGCTCGTACGGCGACTCGTTCCCGGTCCAGAGCGCCCTGGTCGAGGTGGCGGGCCAGGACACGGTGGTCGAGATCACCCGGTCCCTGTTCCAGCTGGCCCGCTCCTACACCGAGTCCTTCTCCATCTACGGTGACCAGCAGGCCATCGAGTGGCCGCAACTCGAAGCCAGCGAGCAGCCCGTCCTGTTCACCCTGGGCCCGCCCGGCGCCGAGGGGCGCGGCCGCCCGGTCACCGCGACCCGGGTCGAGGCTCCGGACCGGGCCGACCTGCTGCCCGAGCCGATCCGCCGGTACACCCGCCAGTTCACCCACGCCCCCGGCGGCGACGGCGGGGAGGGCCACCGCTCGTTCGTCCAGGGCGGCGGGCACGGCGGCTCCCACCCGCACCTGGTGCACGAGTTCGTGTCCAGCGTGCGGGCCGGCCGGCCCCCGTTCGTGGACGACGTGACCGCCGCCAACTGGACCGCGACCGGCCTCGCTGCCCACGCATCAGCCCTGCGCGGCGGCCAGCGCGTAGCCGTCCCCGATTTTGATTGAAGGTGGGGTGGTGAGGCTGCCCAGCCCGGCCGGCGACCCGGCGGACTACGACCCGGCGCTGGCCCTGGCTCACCAGGTCATGCCGGAGTCCGAGGCGGTGGAATTGGTGTGCGACCGCTACGGCCTGCTCGCGACGGCCACCCGGCTGGCCACCGAGAAGGACGACACGTTCCGGCTGGCCGCCGCGGACGGCCGCGGCTGGACCCTCAAGGTCGCCCACCCGGCCGAGCCGCTGGATGGGATCAGCTTCCAGACCGAGCTGCTGGGCCACGTGGCCGGGGCCGACCCGGCCGTGCCCGCGCCCCGGGTCCTCCCGGACCGGCGGGGTCAGCTCTGGCCCACGGTGACCGACCGCGCGGGCCAGCGCCGGGCCGTCCGGCTGCTGACCTGGTGCCCGGGGGTCCCGCTGGACCGGATCGGTTCCACCCGGGCCCAGCGCCGGGCCGTCGGTGAGCTGCTGGCCCGGCTGCGGCTGGCCACGGCCGGGTTCGCGCACCCGGCCGACGCCCCGGTGGTGGCCTGGGACGTCCAGCACCTGCCCGCGCTGCGGCGGCTGCTGGGCAGCATCCCGGACCCGGGCCGCCGGGCCGCGCTGGCCCGCGGCCTGGACCGGTTCGCCGGGATCGCGGACCAGGTGGCCGGGCTGCGCCGGCAGGTGCTGCACAACGACTTCAACAAGTCCAACCTGCTGGCCGACCCGGACCGGCCCGACGTGATCACCGGCGTCATCGACTTCGGCGACGCGACCCGGACCGCGATCGCCATCGACGTGGCCACCGCGCTGCTCAACCAGCTACCCCGGGACGGCGGCGCGGTGCTCACCGGCGACGTCTTCGCCGACGGCCGGGACGTGCTGGACGGCTACCGGTCCCGGGCCGACCTGAGCCCGGCCGAGCTGCGGCTGATCCCGCACCTGGTCATGGCCCGGGTGGTGGCGCGGGCGCTGATCAGCACCCACCGGGCCGCCCAGTTCCCGTCCAACGCCCCCTACCTGCTGCGCAACACCGAGCCCGGGTGGGCTCAGCTCGGCTGGTTCCTGGATCATTCGATGGCGGAGGTGTCCGAATGCCTGAGCTGACCGGGCCGGCTGACGATGGGCCCGGCCCCAGCGGCCGCGGCAAGATGAACAACGCCTTCGACCCGGCCACCGCGGCGGCCCTGGACGACGAGACCCGTACCCTGGTCGAACGCCGGCAACGGCTGCTCGGCCCGGCCTACCGGCTGTTCTACACCCAGCCGGTCGAGGTGGTCCGGGCCCGCGGCGTGCTGCTGTACGACCGGGACGGCCGCGACTACCTGGACGCCTACAACAACGTGGTCTCGGTCGGTCATGCTCATCCCCGGGTCACCGAGGCCATCGCCAGCCAGCTGGGCACGCTCTGCACGCACACCCGCTACCTGCAGCCGGGCATCCTCGACTACGCCGAGGACCTGCTGAGCACCCACTCGGGCCGGATCGGGACGTCCGGGCAGGCCATGTTCACCTGCACCGGGTCCGAGGCCAACGACCTGGCCCTGCGCGTGGCCCGGCACCACACCGGGCGCCGCGGCATCATCGTCACCGCCGAGGCCTACCACGGCAACTCCGACCTGGTCGCGGGTGTCTCGCCGTCGCTGGGGGAGGGTTCGCCGCTCAGCCCCTGGGTCCGGCGGGTCCCGGCCCCGGACTCCTACCGGCGGCCCGGTCCCGGCCTGGGCGCCTGGCTGGCCGGGCAGGTCGCGGCCCAGATCCACGACCTGGAACGGCGCGGTGACGGGGTGGCCGCGTTCATCGCCGACTCGCTGTTCTCCTCCGACGGCATCTACGCCCAGCCCACCGACGTGCTCGGCCCGGTCGCCGAGGTGGTCCGGCAGGCCGGGGGCCTGTTCGTGGCCGACGAGGTGCAGAGCGGCTTCGCCCGGTCCGGGGAGCGGATGTGGGGCTACCAGCGGCACGGCCTCGACCCGGACATCGTCACCATGGGCAAGCCGATGGGCAACGGCTACCCGGTGGCCGGCGTCCTGGTCGTCCCCGAGGTGGTGGCCGGGTTCGGCCGCGACACCCGCTACTTCAACACGTTCGGCGGCAACACCGTGGCCATGGCCGCGGCCCAGGTCAC
>DASXJM010000183.1:0-10603 GCA_036497405.1 Streptosporangiaceae bacterium
GGCCAGGTTGAGGGCGACGGCCCGCCCGATACCGGATGCGGCGCCGGTCACCAGCGCGAGCTTGTTCTCCAGGGTCATGTCTGCCGACGTTAGGCCGGGATGACGCCGTTGGCGAGCAGCAGGCACACCGCGGTGCCGGCCACGATGCTGAGCACGGTGTTGCCGCGCCACCAGTGGACGGCGACGGTGACCACCACCCCGGCGATCTCGGCCACGCCGTGGCCCGGCCCGCTGACCTTGATCCCGGCCAGGGCGTAGATCGCCAGGATGACCACGGCTCCCAGCGGCATCCAGCGCCCGACGTCGGCCAGCAACTCCGATTCCTTCAGCCGGGACTTCATCACGAACGGCGCGGCCCGCAAGGTGACGGTGATGGCGATGGCGGTGGCCAGCGCGACGGCGATGTAGACGGGCTCAGGCACCGTCGGCTCCATCGGGCTCAGGCCGCCGCCGGCCGCGCGCCTTGCTCCGCACGACCAGGGTGGCCGCGAAGACGGCCATCGCCACCAGCAGCATCGAGCCGGGCGCAAGCAGGTGGGCCCCCAGGCCGGCCACGACCGCCAGCGTGAGCGTGGCCCGGTCCGGCCGGGCCCGGTAGCCGTCGATGGCCAGTACGAGGAACAGGGCGGTGAGCACAAAGCCGAGACCCTTGACGCCGGACAGCAGCGACTGCCCGGCCAGCGCGCCGGTCACCCAGGACGCGTGCAGCCCGAACTGCGTCCACAGCAGCCGGCCGCTGGTCAGCGTGCCCGCGTCCCGGCTGGTGGCCAGCGCGTAGGCCTCGTCGGTCAGCGCGAACACGCTGTAGGCCTGGCGGGCCCGGCCGCGCACCCGGTGCAACGGGAACGACAGCCCGTAGAAGAGGTGGCGGGAGTTGATCATGAAGGTCAGCAGGGCGATGCTGGCGATCGGGGCCGCCGCGGCCAGCAGGCCGATCAGCAGGAACTCCACCGAGCCGGCGAACACCAGCGCGGAGATGGTCGGCGCCAGCCACCAGGGCAGGCCGTGGCTGGTCACCAGGACGCCGAAGCCGATGCCGATCGTGAACAGCCCCAGCCAGACCACCCCCGCGTCCCGGGCCGCGACGGTGAGGTCAGATCGGCGGTCTCCGGCTCGCCCGGCCCAGGTCATCGTCATGACAGCAACACTAGAAAATAAATGACGAAATGTGCTTGCGACTTATAGCGGCTCAGGGCTTCTCTGCGCAATTGTTAGACGGTGGATGGCGTAGACCGGGCAATCATCGAGCAGTTGCAGCAGGATGGGCGGCTGACCAACCAGGAACTGGCCGCGCGCATCGGGCTCACCCCCGCCCCCTGCCTGCGGCGGGTACGGCGGCTGGAGGCGGACGGGGTGATCACCGGTTACGCCGCCACCATCGACTCGGCCGCGCTCGGCCGCGGCTTCGAGGTCCTGCTGCAGGCCGAAATCGCGACCAAGGACCTGGCCACGGTGGAGGCGTTCGAGGCCCGGGTGTCCGCGATGGACGAGGTCGTCGAGCTGCGCCGCATGTTCGGGCTGCCCGACTACGTGATCCGCGTCCGGACCGCCGATGCCGACGCCTACGAGCGCTGGCTGACCACCCGCCTGCTCGGCGACCCGGCCATCGCCCGGGTCGACTCCCGGATCACGATGAAGCTGATCAAGAGCCTCCGCTAGCGGAGCACGGCGGCGCGGGGGCGCGGCGGCTCAGCGGAGCGCGGCGATGGCCTTGTGAACCGAGGCGATCGCGCTGGCGCCCTCGCCGGTGGCGGCGGCGACCCGCTTCATCGAGCCGGAGCGGACGTCGCCCACCGCGAACACCCCGGGCACGCTGGTCTCGAACGGCAGCGGCCGCCGTCCCCGGCCGGCCCAGGCCGGCCCGAGGTCGACGTCGGTCAGCTCGACATCGGTCCGGATGAAGCCATTGCCGTCGGTGGCGATCCCGGTCAGCCAGCTGGTGGCCGGCTCGGCGCCGATGAAGCAGAACAGGCCCGAGCACGACTGGATCCGGGTCGTGCCGGCCGTCCGGTCGGTGATGGTGACCTCCTCCAGGAAGTCGCTGCCGTCGAGCCGGGTGACCTCGCTCTGGGCCCGCACCGCCACCCGGGGGTGGCTGAGGATCCGGTCGACCAGGTAGGCCGACATCTCGGCCGTGATGTCCGGGCCGCGGACCACCAGCGAGACGTCGCTGCCCCGCCCGGCCAGGTAGAGCGCGGCCTGACCGGCCGAGTTGGCCCCGCCGACCACGGTGACCGGGCTGCCCGCGCAACCGCGGGCCTCCAGCTCGGTGGCGGCGTAGTAGATGCCCGCGCCCTCGAAGTCGGACCATCGGTCCAGCGGCAGCGCCCGGTAGCGGGCTCCGGTCGCGATGACGACGACCTTGCTGTCGATGAAGTCGTCGCCGGGCAGGTGCAGGCGCAGCAGGCCGCCGCGTTCGGCCGCGTCGGTGTCGAGCTGGACCGCCGGGCAGGGACTGGCCAGCTGAGCGCCGAACTTCAGGGCCTGGAGCACGGCCCGCCCGGTCAGGTCGGCGCCGGACAGGCCGAACGGGAAGCCGAAGTAGTTCTCGATCCGGGAACTGGCCGCGGCCTGCCCGCCGGTGCCGACCGCGTCCAGCAGCACGGTGGCCAGCCCCTCGGAGGCCCCGTAGACGGCGGCCGCGAGCCCGGCCGGCCCGGCGCCGACGATCGTGACGTCGGCCGGCTCGCTGGACGAGCGGTGGAAGCTGAGGTTCAGCTTCCCGGCCAGCTCGCCCGGGGTGGTCCGCTTCAGGGTGGCGCCGGACATGACCACCGCGGGCAGGTCGTCCCCGGTCAGCCCCGAAGACCGCATCATCGCGTGGCCGGCCGGGGTGCCGGCGTCGAACCACAGGTGGATCAGCCGCTGCCGGGCGGCGTAGGTCCGCAGGGCCAGCGCGGCGGCCGACCGGGGGTGGCCGACGATCTCCAGTCCCCGGGCCGCGGTGCTGCGGCGCAGCAGTTCCCGGCGGGCGATCAGCGCCTTGAACACGACGTCGGACAGCTCGCCGTCGTTCGACATCAGCTGGCGCAGGCGGTCGGGTGAGACCCGGTAGACCGTCCCCGCCTCCCGGACCCGGCCCGAGAGGTACAGGTTCTGCCCGGTCAGCAGGTTCAGCTCACCCACGAAACCGCCCGCTTCGACCTTGGCCACGATCTCGGCGGGCACGTCGGCGGTGGCGGCCCGGATGACCTCCACCGAGCCCTGGCCGACCACGATCAGGTTGACGTCCTCGTCGCCCGCCTCGAACAGCACGTCGCCGGCCCGGGTCGGCTGCGGGGTGCCGTAGCTCAGCAGCCTGGTGAACAGCTCACGACTCAGCCGCGGCGATGCCGCCTTGAGCGGCACCAGCGGCCGCCCCAGCGACTCGGGGGCGTCGCTGGCTGGCAGCGGGCGCACATCACCGGGCACGTTCCAGACGGCCGGCCCGGCCAGCCCGGACTCGCTGAACACGGCGCCGGTGGCCGCTCGTTCATCCATAGGGGCTATTACACCCCGAACCGCCCGGCCTAGCCGGCCACCAGGTCGGTCACCACCGCGGTCAGCGCGTCCACGCCGCGCAGGCAGTCGTCCCGCTCGGCGAACTCGGCCGGGGAGTGCGAGATCCCGGTCGGGTTGCGCACGAACAGCATCGCGGTCGGCACGCCCGCTCCGGCCAGGATCCCGGCGTCGTGCCCGGCCCCGCTGGCCAGCCGGGGCGCGTCGCCGAGGACGGCCGCGCACCGGTCGCTCAGCGCCGGGTCGAACGGGGTGGCCGGGGTCCAGGATTCCTCGATGACGTCGCGGCCCGCCGACAGCTCGGCGACCAGGGCCCGGACCGCGTCGGCGTCGGCGCCGCGGGCGTCCAGCCAGCCCCGCACCCGGGACGGGATCGCGTTGACCCCGTTGGGTTCGACGGCGACCTTGCCGCAGGTGGCCACGATCCCGTACTGGCCGGCCAGCTGCCGTGCCTGCAGGACGGCGGCCGCGTAGTCCAGCATCGGGTCGTGGCGGTCCTCCAGCCGGGTGGTGCCCGCGTGGTTGGCCTGGCCGGCGAACTCCATCCGCCAGCGCCCGTGCGGCCAGATGCCGGTGCCCACCGCCACCGGGCGGCCGAGGTCGATCAGCCCGCGGCCCTGTTCGACGTGCAGCTCGACCAGGCAGCCGACCCGGCCCAGGGTCTCCTCGTCCCGCCCGACGTGCGCGGGGTCGAACCCGGCCGCGGCCATCGCCGCCGCCATCGATGTCCCGTCCTCGTCCCGCAGCGCCAGCGCCCGGTCGCGGGCCAGGGTGCCGGTCACCATCCGCGACCCGGCGCAGGCGATGCCGAACCGGGCCCCCTCCTCGTCACCGAAGTTGACCACCCCGACCGGCCGGGCCGGCTGGACGCCGGCCGCCCGCAGCGCGTCGATGGTGAGCAGCGCGCTGACCACACCCAGCGGCCCGTCGAACGCGCCGCCGTCGGGCACCGAGTCCAGGTGCGAGCCGATCACGACCCCGGGCCCGGAACGGTCCGGATCCCCCCACCACGCCCACTGGTTGCCGGCCCGGTCGGTGACCAGGTCGAGCCCGCGCGCGGCGGCCTCGCCCGCGAACCACTCGCGCAGCGTCCCGTCGGCCGGGGTCCAGGCGAACCGGCGGTAGCCGCCGGTCGACCGTTCCCGGCCGACCGGGGCCAGGTCGTCCCAGAGCCGGTCGAACGTCACGCCTGCTCCATCGGCACGCTGACCCCGCCGTCCGGGTGCGCCCGCAGCGGGGCGTCGTCGGCGGCGTCGCCGGAGTCGATGTGCCGGATCACGCCCATGCCGGGGTCGTTGGTGAGCACCCGCTCGATCTTGGCCGCGGCCAGCGGGGTGCCGTCGGCCACGGTCACCTGGCCGGCGTGGATGGACCGGCCGATCCCGACCCCGCCCCCGTGGTGCAGCGACACCCAGGAGGCGCCCGAAGCCGTGTTGACCAGCGCGTTGAGCAGCGGCCAGTCGGCGATGGCGTCGGACCCGTCGGCCATGGATTCGGTCTCGCGGTACGGGGAGGCGACCGACCCGCAGTCCAGGTGGTCGCGGCCGATGACGACCGGGGCGCTCAGCTCACCGGAGGCCACCATCTCGTTGAACCGGGCCCCGGCCCGGTCGCGTTCGCCGTAGCCGAGCCAGCAGATGCGGGCGGGCAGCCCCTGGAACGCGACCCGCTCCTGGGCCGCGTTGATCCACTTGTGCAGCCGGTCGTTGTCCGGGAACAGGTCGAGCACGGCCCGGTCGGTGGCGTGGATGTCCTTGGGGTCGCCGGACAGCGCGGCCCACCGGAACGGGCCCTTGCCCTGGGTGAACAGCGGGCGGAT
Organism: Streptosporangiaceae bacterium; assembly: GCA_036497405.1. Classification (GTDB taxonomy): domain Bacteria; phylum Actinomycetota; class Actinomycetes; order Streptosporangiales; family Streptosporangiaceae; genus Bog-532. Next base: position 5,318 of record DASXJM010000183.1, read on the forward strand.
GTAGGCGGGCACGAAGCCGGGGAACGCGAACGCCCGCTCGAAGCCGCCGCGCCGGGCCTCGTCGCGGATCGAGTTGCCGTAGTCGAACACCTCGGCGCCGGCGTCCTGGAACGCGACCATGGCCTCGACGTGCTTGGCCATCGAGGCCCGGGCCCGGTCGGTGAACTCCTCGGGCTTCTTGTCCGCGTAGTCGTGCCAGTCGCCGAGGTCGACGCCCTCGGGCAGGTACGACAGCGGGTCGTGGGCCGAGGTCTGGTCGGTGACGATGTCCACCTGCACCCCGCGCCGCAGCAGCTCCGGCAGCACGGCCGCGCAGTTCCCGGCCAGGCCGACCGACAGCGCCCGCCGCCCGGCCCGGGCCCGCTCGCAGCGGGCGATCGCGTCGTCGAGGCTGTCGGCCACCTCGTCCAGGTACCGGTGCTCGACCCGGCGGTGCAGCCGGGCCGGGTCGACGTCGACGACCAGGCAGACGCCGTCGTTCAGCGTCACCGCCAGCGGCTGGGCGCCGCCCATGCCGCCGCAGCCGCCGGTGACGGTGAGCGTGCCGGCCAGGGTGCCGCCGAACCGCTTCTCGGCCACGGCCGCGAACGTCTCGTAGGTGCCCTGCAGGATGCCCTGGGTGCCGATGTAGATCCAGGAGCCCGCGGTCATCTGGCCGTACATCATCAGGCCGAGCTGCTCCAGCCGCCGGAACTCGGGCCAGGTGGCCCAGTCACCGACCAGGTTGGAGTTGGCGATCAGCACCCGCGGCGCCCACTCGTGGGTCCGCATGACGCCGACCGGCTTGCCCGACTGCACGAGCATGGTCTCGTCCTCGCGCAGCTCGGTCAGCGTGCGGATGATCGCGTCGTAGCTGGCCCAGTTGCGGGCCGCGCGGCCGGTGCCGCCGTAGACGACCAGGTCGTCCGGGCGCTCGGCCACCTCGGGGTCGAGGTTGTTCATGAGCATCCGCAGCGGGGCTTCGGTCTGCCACGAGCGGGCGGTGAGGGTGGTGCCGCGCGGGGCGCGGACGGGGCGGGCGCCTTCCATGGTGGGTCTCCTCAGGGTGATGGCGGGTCAGCGCAGGGGGCCGCAGGCGGTCTCGGCCGCCGCGACCAGCTGCCCGGACCGGACCAGCTCGACGGTGGCGGCGATGTCCGGGGCCAGGTAGCGGTCGGGGGCCGGCCCGGGGACCTGCTGGCGCAGGGCGTCGCGGGCCGCGGCCGTGGCCGGGGCCGGGGTGAGCGGGGCGCGCAGGTCGAGCGCGCGGGCCGCGGTGAGGATCTCGATCGCCAGCACCTGGGTCAGCGCGTCGACCGCCCGGCGCAGCTTGCGCGCGGCCGACCAGCCCATCGAGACGTGGTCCTCCTGCATGGCGCTGGACGGGATCGAGTCCACCGACGCCGGGTTGGCCAGGCGCTTCAGTTCCGAGACCATGGCCGCCTGGGTGTACTGGGCGATCATGTAACCGGAGTCGACCCCGGGGTCGTCGGCCAGGAACGCGGGCAGGCCGTGGTTGCGGGCCCGGTCCAGGAACCGGTCGGTGCGGCGCTCGGCGATCGAGGCCAGGTCGGCGGCGGCGATGGCCAGGAAGTCGAGCACGTAGGCCACGGGCGCGCCGTGGAAGTTGCCGTTGCTCTCCACCCGGCCGTCCAGCGTGACCACCGGGTTGTCCACCGCGCTGGCCAGCTCACGATCCCGCACCAGGCGGGCGTGGTCCAGCGTGTCGCGGCCGGCCCCGTGGACCTGGGGGGAGCAGCGCAGCGAGTAGGCGTCCTGCACGCGGGTGCAGTCGCCGGTGCGGTGGCTGGCCATGATCGCCGAATCGGCCAGCAGGGCCCGCAGGTTGGCGGCGCTGTCGGCCTGTCCGGGGTGCGGGCGCAGTGCCTGCAGGTCGGCGGCGAACACGGCGTCGGTCCCGAGCTGGGCCTCGACGCTCATGGCGGCGGCCAGGTCGGCCGTCCGGAACAGCTGGGCCAGGTCGGCGGTGGCCAGGGTCAGCATGCCGAGCATGCCGTCGACGCCGTTGGTGAGGGCCAGGCCCTCCTTCTCACGGAGCACGATCGGGGTGATGGCCGCCGCGGCCAGGGCCTCGGCCGCGGGCCGGATGGCGCCGTCGACGCGGACGGTTCCCTCGCCCATGGCGGCCAGCGCGCAGTGCGCCAGCGGAGCCAGGTCTCCCGAGCAGCCCAGCGACCCGAACTCGTACACCACCGGGGTGATGCCGGCGTTGAGCATGGCCGCGTAGGTCTCGGCGGTCTGCAGGCGCACGCCGGTGCGCCCGGTGGCCAGCGTCGACAAGCGCAGCAGCATGAGCGCGCGGACGACCTCACGCTCGACCTCGGGGCCGGATCCCGCCGCGTGCGAGCGGATGAGGCTGCGCTGCAGGGCGGTGCGGTCGTCCGGCGCGATCTGCTTGGTGGCCAGCGCGCCGAACCCGGTGGAAATGCCGTAATGCGGTTCAGGGTCGCCGGCCAGCGCCTCGATGACGTCCCGGCTGGCGCTGATGGCCTTGACGGCCTCGTCGCTCAGCCGCACCCGCGCGTCGTGGCGGGCGACGGCGATCACCTGCGGTTCGGTCAGCGCTTCGACGCCGATTGCGATCTCGTCCATGTCCCCATGGTGCGCCGCCGGGCCCCCGCTGTCGTGTCGCCACGACCAGGCTGTGTCTGAGATCCCAGATTTAGGTTCCGGCTGGCCCGGGCCCGTTCGGCAGGGAGCCGGGCCCTTTCGGCGTGCGGCCCAGCCTGCGGCTGAGCTCGGCGGCGGTCCTGGCCACCCGTCCGGCCAGCCGCTCGCGTTCGGCCCCGTCCACCTGAGCGCCCGGGAACGTCACCGCCACCGCCGCCACCGGATACCCGGCCCGGTCGCTGACCGCCACCGCGACCGACGCGAACTCGGGGGTCACCTCGCCGTCCTCGGACGCGAACCCCTGGCGGCGGCTGTCGGTCAGCAGGTGCCGGAGCGCGGTCAGCGACCGTGGGCCCAGGTCGTTGCGCAGCACGAAGAAGCTGGGATCGGAGTAGAGCGCGCGCACCTGCGCCTGCGGCATCTGGGCCAGCATGGCCCGCCCGCTGGCGGTCAGATGGGCGGGCAGCCGAACCCCCACGTCGGTGATGAGCGGAGGCCGCCCGACCGCCCGCTCCTCGATGACGTAGATGACGTCGCGTCCGTGCATGATGGCCAAATGCGCGTTCTGGCCCACGCTGTCGACCAGGGTCGCCAGCGGCATCCGGGCCAGCCGCTGCAGTGAGGTCTGCCGGCCGTAGCCCGAGGCCAGTTCGTAGACCGCGACCCCGAGGGCGTAGCGCTGCTCCTCGGCCACGTGCACCACGAACCCGGCCTGGACCAGCGTGTCCAGCAGGTGGTAGGTGGTGGACCGGGGCAGGTCCAGGGCCCGGCTGATGGCGGCGGCCGCGGTCGGCTGGGCCTGGGTGCCGAGGTACTGCAGCACCGCCAGAGCCTGGGCGGCGGCCGGGACTACTGCCACCCGGGCATCCTATGTATCGTGACCTCTCTTGATGCCCTCGCGGCCGCCCTGACCGACAGCCGGCTGATCACTGATCCGGACGTGATGGAGGCCTACCGCCGGGACGAGGCCCACCTGGTCCCGGCCGGGCAGCCGGCCGCGGTGCTGCGGGCCCGGTCGGTCGGTGACGTCGCCCGCGCCCTGGAGTGGGCAGCCCAGACGGGCACCCCGGTCGTGCCCCGCGGCGCCGGCACCGGTCTGTCCGGCGGCGCCACCGCGTCCGACGGCTGCCTGGTCGTCTCGACCACGGACCTGAACGCGATCCGCGAGCTGGCCGCATCCGATCAGTACGCCGTCGTCGAGGCGGGGGTCGTTAACGCCGACCTGGACCGCGCCGCCGCCCAGCATCAGCTGATGTACGCCCCCGACCCGAGCAGCTACCAGACCTGCACCATCGGCGGCAACCTGGCCACCAACGCCGGTGGCCTGCGCTGCGTGAAGTACGGGGTCACCCGCGACTCGGTGCTCGGCCTCGAGGTCGTGCTGGCCGATGGCCGGGTCCTGCAGACGGGCCGGCGGACGGTCAAGGGCGTGGCCGGCTACGACCTGACCAGCCTGTTCGTCGGCTCCGAGGGAACCCTGGGCCTGATCACCGCGGCCACCGTCCGGCTGCGGCCCCGGCCATCACAGCCGCCGGTCACGGTGCTCGGCAGCTTCCCGAGCCTGGCCGCCGCGGCGGCCGCGGTCGCCGCCGTGGTCGAGGCCGGCCTCACCCCCAGCCTGCTGGAACTGCTGGACCGGGCCACCCTGCGGGCGATCAGCCAGTGGAAGGGCATGGGGCTGGACGGCGATCCCGCCGCCGTGCTCATCGGCCAGGCCGACGGTCCCGGGGCCGACGACTGCGTGGCCCAGATGGGGGAGTACTTCGAGCAGGCCGGAGCCGGGTTCGCGGCCGTATCCACCGACCCCGCCGAAGCCGCCCAGCTGCTGGAGATTCGCCGCCTGGCCTATCCCGCCGCCGAACGGCTGGGCCAGTGCCTGGTCGAAGACGTCGGCGTTCCTCGTTCCCGGCTGCCGCAGCTGATGGAACGCATCGACCAGGCCGCCCGCGAACACGACGTCACCATCCTGACCGTCGCCCACGCCGGCGACGGCAACGCCCATCCCACCTTCGTCTTCGACCGCCAGCCTGACGGCGACGCCCCACCCCGCGTCTGGGCCGCCGCCGACGACATCTTCCGCGCCGCCCTCGACCTGGGCGGAACCCTGACCGGCGAGCACGGCGTCGGCGCCCTCAAACGCCGCTGGCTGGCGCTGGAACTGGGCGACACCGCCCTCGACGTGCACCGTTCCATCAAGCACGCCCTGGACCCGCTGGGCATCATGAATCCCGGCAAGGCCTTCTGATTGAAGGTTGCGTGGTGCTTGTTGCCCGCCCTGAAGGCCAACGGCGGCGGGAAGTAACCCATGGTGCCGTCCGCAGCGTGCCAGAATGGGGGCGGCGCTGGGGGCTGCCGTTGCGGGGGACGCAAGCCAGTTCGCCAGCATGGGAGCAGACGATGGTCAGTGTGGGGCCGGGGGGCGATGAGCCGTTCCCCGACCTGGCCGAGTCGTCCGTCGACGCGGCGGTGCTCCGGGTACTGCTCGGCAGCCAGCTGCGGCGCTTCCGCGAAGCCGCCGGGGTAACCGCCGAGCAGGCCGGTTTCGAGATCCGCGCGTCCCGCTCCAAGATCAGCCGCCTGGAAAACGGCCGGGTCCGGCTGAAGCGCCGCGACATGAGCGATCTGCTGACCTTGTACGGGGTGACCGACGAGGACGTGCGGGCGAAGTTCATCGCG
>DASXJM010000184.1:0-1626 GCA_036497405.1 Streptosporangiaceae bacterium
TCTTGGCCCCCAGCCGGCTGGACACCCAGTTGGTGATCAGCATGGCCACCGCGGTGACCACCAGGTAGCTGGTGAACAGCAGCGTCACCTCGCTGGGCGAGGCGTGCAGCTTGTTCGAGATGGCCGGCAGGATCGGGTCGACCAGGCCGATGCCCATGAACGACACCACGCAGGCGAAGGCCACCGCGAACACGGCCTTGGGCTGCTTGAACGGGTTCGCGACCGGCGCGGTCCCCGGTGTCCCACTCATTTACTGCTCCGTTCTGCTCCGTGCGGGGTCAGGGCCCGGTCGCGCTGGCTGGTCAGGGCGTCCATGGCCGGCAGGGCGGCGGCCAGCGCGGCCTGGTCCCCGGGGCTGAGGCGGGCCAGCATGCCGGTCAGCTGCTCGGCGCGGGCCTGGCGCCGCCGGGTCAGCAGGGCCGATCCCTCGGCGGTGATCCGGACCTCGACCACCCGCCGGTCACTCGGGTCCGATGACCGGGTGACCAGGCCGGACTCCTCCAGCCGGACCGCCAGCTGGGTCATGGCCGGCTGGGTCACGCCCTCCTGGACGGCCAGCAGCGTCAGCCGGCACGGCCCCGAACGCTCCAGCGTGGCCAGCGTGGCCGCCGCCGTGAACGACAGCCCGTCCGGCGGGGTCAGCCAGCGCAGCAGGCTCAGCAGCCGCTCGATCCCGGCCGCCACGCCCAGGGCCAGCTCATCTCGTGGCCCCGCCCCGGACGGCCCTTCCCGTGAATCCATAAGATACTTATATCACTCTCTTATGTATCTCGGATACGGGTGCCCAGCCGCGTAATTGCGTTGCGGCCAGTTCTACGATTGATATCTGGATGGAAGGTTGCGTGTCTGGCTCCCCGGCCAGACGCTACGTCACTCGGGGTGAGCGAAAGTGACGGACAAAGGGCAGTCTTCCGCGCGGCCTGATGGGGGAGCGGGTGGTGCGGGCGACCCCGGCTACCCGGAACCGTCCGGGCCCGGCCGGGGCTGGTTCCGTCGTGAGCAGGGCTTTCTCGGCCGCCCGGGGCTGATCACGGTGGCCGTGGCGGTGGCCGTGGCCGAGACCGCGGTGGTCGGCGCGCTCGCGCCCGCTGCCCGCACGTTGTCACCCGAAGTGACCGCGCTCGCGCCCCTGGCGGTGTTCCACGACCTGCGCTGGCTGTTCGGGCTGGGCGGCGCCTGGCCCCGGTTCGTGCTGACCCTGCTGGCCATGGTGGCCGCCCGCAGCGTGCTCGACGCCGTCCTGGCCTGGCTGGCCTGGCCCCGCGCGCTGGGCCGGCCCCGGCCCACCCTGCTGCTCGGGTCCAGCATCGCGCTCACCATCTGCGCGGTGCTGCTGCTGTCCCCGCTGGTCGCGCTGACGTTCGGGGTGGCCCTGCTGCCGTTCTCCTGGCCGTTCCTCGGGGTCCTCCCGGTGCTGATGCTGTACGGCCTGCTGCTCAGCCACGGCAGCGCGGCCAGCTGGTGGTGGCGCACGCTGCCGCCGTTGCGGGCCGCGGCCTGGCTGCTGGCCGAGTTCGGTGTCCTGTCGGCGGCCTCGTTGCTGATCAACCGGGTGCCCACCGGGTGGGCCATCCCGGTGGCGGGGCTGGTCGGGGTGGTCAACGCGCGCGCCTGGTACGGGGTGAC
>DASXJM010000185.1:0-2516 GCA_036497405.1 Streptosporangiaceae bacterium
GTTCCAGTGCACCGGGTACGGCTCGATCCCGGCCACCCTGGCCGAGTACAACCTCAACTCCTTCGACGGCCTGGACTTCTACGACGTGTCCATGGTCGACGGCTCGAACCTGCCGATGTGGATCAACACCACCTCGGGCCGCACCCCGGACAAGGTCAGCACCACCGGCTGTGTGACCGCGGGCTGCACCAGCTCGGTCGACTGCCCGGCCGCCCTCCAGGTGACGGCGGCCGGGAAGGTGGTCGCCTGCTCGTCGGCCTGCGCCCGGTTCAACACCGACCAGTACTGCTGCCGGGGCGCCTGGGCGTCCCGCGCGGACTGCAACCCGGTCCAGTGGCCGGTCGACTACGCGGCCGTGTTCAAGAGGGCCGAGCCCTACGCCTACTCCTACGCCGACGACGACGCCACCAGCACCTACACCTGCACCGGGGAATGCGGCTACCGGATCACGTTCGGCCTCACCCCCGGCCACTGACCGGCTGACACAGGCCGGCCGACGGGCCGGGTGGCCCCCCTCCGCCGCCCGGCCCGCCGCGCCTCAGCTGCCCTGTGCTCAGCTGCTCTGCCGCAGGGCGTCCACCTCGGCCAGCAGGGACTGGGCCATCCAGGCCGGCAGCTGCGTGTCCCGCGGGTCCGCGCCCGCGGCCGCGGTCCTGATCACGGCCTCGCGGTCCGGGGTCAGCCGCGGGTGGGCGGCGAAGTCGGCGTCGTCCGGCACGGTGTCGGCCTGCAGGTAGGTGTGCACGAAGTGCCGGTAGTGCCGGGCGATCCGGGTTTCGGTCTGCTCGCGGTCGGCCCGACCGGCCAGGAAGTCCACCAGCGGCTGCCGCCAGTTGCTGCGGCCGACGGCGAAGCCCACGTAACCCGCCAGTGGCGCCCCCACCGTCAGCCAGTGGTCGACCTGCCGCTGCGGCGCGTTGCGGCCGAGCACGATGCAGGAGCTCTCCGGCGCCCCGGCCGCGCGCACCGCGGCCAGCACGCGCTCGGCACTGTCGGTGCTCTCGTAGCCTTCCAGCTTCCAGATTCCCGGGTGCACGCCCGCCGCGGTCAGCGCCTCGACGACCTGGACGGTGAGGCCGGGCCGGGCCAGCTCGTCGTAGAGCGAGCTGTCCTCGTACTTGTCCGACTGCTCGCTGGTCGGCGGGACCAGCAGCTCCAGCATCCAGTTCCGCCGGCTTTCGGCGGCGTAGTCGTGCAGCCGCTTCAGCGTCGCGGTCTGCGCCGCCCGCAGGTCGGCCGGGTCCTCGGGATTGAACCGGACCAGCACCTTGACCCAGTCCGGGTCGAACGCCTCGATGTGGGCGGGGAAATCGTCGCCGTACTCGAACTTGAACTCTTTCGAGCCGCTCTTCTCGACCGGCATGGCCAGCACGAAGCCGGCTTCCTTGGCCGCCCGGGCCACGTCGGCGCCCAGTTCCTCGTCGACCAGGATGCCGAGCCGCCCGGCCACCAGCGGGGTGTCGCTGCGCACCCGGTGGGCGGCATCGAAGATCAGCATCTTGGCCGCGCGCATGGCGGCCAGCTGGGCGTCGGTGGGTTGGCCGTCCTGCACCCCGAACAGGCTGCCGAACGAATCGCGCTGGTCCATCGCCATGATGAACAGCGGCTGCGCCGCGGACGGCGGTCCGGTGATGTCGGTCATGGTCGCCTGCCTTCCGTCTCGCCTTCGAGTGGGGCGTTGGTCCGTACCCAGCATCGGCTAAGCCTGCGTCCGCACCCACGGCGGGTCGGACCTTCCACTGCCGTAGGCGGCCACCGCGGCGGCCGCGGTCACCGCGACCGTGATGGCCAGCGGCAGCCAGATCGGCGCGTGCCGGACCAGGACCGCCCCGATGAGCGCTCCGGCCAGCATGGTCACCGCCGCGGTCAGCCGACGCCCGGCCCTGGCCCCGCCCCCGCCGGCCAGGGTGCTGTCGGCGGCGACCCCGGTGATGGTCAGCGTGAGCACGGTGGTGGTCAGGTCGGGCACGGCCAGCTTGCGGGCGGCGGCGTTCTGCAGGCCCATGGCCAGGCCCAGCACCACGATCAGGGCGTAGCGGGATCCGCCCGTCACCGGGTCGGCCCCCACTCCGGCCAATACGGCCCCGGCGGCCAGGAACACCGCCTGCACGGCCACCGCCACGCTGAAGAAGCGGGCCCGGTGGGCGGCGTGCTGGGCGGTCAGCATCCCGCCCAGCAAGGCCCCGGCCGCGAACGCGGCCAGCGCCACCAGCGAGGCCCCGATCGAGAACCCGGGCGCGCCGGCCAGCGCGAAGCCCAGGAACACCACGTTGCCGGTCATGTTGGCCACGAACACGTGCCCCAGCAGCAGGTAGCTGAAGCTGTCGACCAGCCCGGTGACCAGGGTCAGCCCGACCAGCAGGGGCGGCAGCGGCCCGTGCCGCCCGTCCGGGTCGGGTACCAACGTGTCGCGGATGTCGCGGATCAGTGCTGCCATCGTGGCCTCCCAGTCACTTCACGCTAAGAAGCAGACCGGGAACTGTCCAACAGATCATTCCGATAAAATTAATCGCCCA
>DASXJM010000186.1:0-5139 GCA_036497405.1 Streptosporangiaceae bacterium
AAAAATGGGGAACCGGTATCGGCGGTCAGTCGTTCTCATGCCGAAACGGGCCGTTGGCGCCGTTTGCGCGTCAGGCGCGCGTGACCAGTGGCCGCTCGCGGTCGTCCCTATCCGATCGGGGCCTGAGATGCCGGCTCTCCCATGGTCCGTCCGAGGTTCGCTGCCGCCCACCTACGCCTGCTTCGTGACCGCGACCCAGCTCCGGTTGCGGAGATACTGGAGCCTGCCCGCCCACCTGTGGCACCTGCGCACCCTGCGGCGCCAGTTGCGGGCGGCCGACGGCCTCCTCGGCTTCACGTTCGCGGCCCGCCTGCGTGACCTGACGTTCTGGACCATCGCCGCCTGGGCCGACCCCGACGCCGCCGCCATCTTCGGCAAGGATTGCGACGCCTTCAGCCAGGCCTTCGCCCCCCAGGCCGTGGCCAGCGCCGACGTCTCCTGGAGCTGCCTGGTCGAAGAGCTCCCCATCGCCTGGCCGGAGGCTCGCCACCGCCTCGGCGCCCACCCCGCCTCCGGTGTGAGCGCCGGCCATCGCTAGGTTCACCGGCGACCGCGTTCTATGGTGGCGGGATGACCGGCCCGCAGCACGGTAAGCCTCCCTGGGCGACGTCGTGGGGGAGTGAACCGGCCGAAGACCTGCTTGAGCAGGGGCGGGACCGGCCTGAGGGGCCCGAGCCGGAGCCGGTCCACCGGCCGCCACGATGGTCGCCGGGATGGGCGCCGCGGCTGGGCCGGACCGGGAAGCTGACCGCCAAGCTGGTGGTGGCGGCGCTGGCGGTGGGGCTGCTCGGTGGCTACCTGGGCGGGTACCAGGTGGGCGGCGCGCACGCCCGGGGCCTGATCCCGAAACCCAAGCCGACCTCGGCCCTGGCCCTGTCGTCGTTCGGGCTGGCCGAGACCGGCAGCCAGTGCACGACCGCCCTCGGGCCGGACGTGCAGGTCGGGGTGGAGGTGGTCAATGGCACGCCCGAGTCCATCCGGCTCGGCGCGATCACCGCGAATTTCCCGCAGGGTGGCATGAAGGTCGCCGCATCGACGTGGGGACCGTGTGGCACGGTGCAGGGCGCGAGCGCCGCCCAAAACCCCCTGCTACCGCCGGGTGCCAGCACCTGGCTCTCGGTGACCGCCACCACGCCGGGCGAGTGCCCGGCCGGGCTGCCGGTCCAGTACGTGGCCAGCTTCGACCAGGGCGGGCAGACCTACACCGTGGCCCTGCCCGGTTACGTCGACGTGGGCAGCGTGCAGCTCAAGGGCTGTCCGGCCGCGAGCGGTTTATCGTGACATTGTGACCGGCCGACAGGACGACGAGCTCGCGAGCAACGATGTCCTCGAGCAGGGCACGGACCGCTGGTCCGCGCCCGCCTGGTGGCCGTCGCGGGGACCGTCCTGGTGGCCGCCGAAGATCTCGCGCCCGGCCGCCATCGTCAGCGTGGTCGCCCTGGTCCTGGGGCTGGGCGTGGGCTACCTGGCCGGCTCACGGCACACCACCGGCGGCGCCAGCGGGGCCTCCGGCGGGGCCACGCCCGCGGCCGCGGCCAGCGGCGCCGGCGCCGCGGCTCAGCCGGCCTCGCTGGGCGGACCCACCCTCGAGCAGACCAGCAACGAGTGCTCCGCCCAGCACGGGACCACGCTGCAGCTCGGCATCGAGATCTCCAACCTGTCCGGTTCCCCGCTGACTCTGGGCCAGGTCAAGGCGTTCACGCCGCTGAACGGGCTGAAGATAACCGCGGTCAGCTGGGGCGCGTGCGGCGAGTTGCCCAGCCTCAACCTGGACGCACCGCTGAAGGACGCCGCCGACCAGTACCTGCCCCCGGGGGCCAGCGGCTGGCTGACCGTCACGGCCACGGTCCTGGTCCGCTGCCCGCAGCCGGACCCGGTCCAGTTCTCGGTCGGCTACCTGCAGCGCGGCCGGTACCGGCAGATCCTGCTGCCCGGCTTCCCCGACCTGAGCAGCGTCGCCTACACCGGCTGCCCGAGCTAGACGCTGGGACTAGGTAGCTGGCGTGGGCTTCGTGCCGCCGGTGTGGAGCAGGAGCCGGTCGGGGCCGCGCAGGTTGAAGTTGGGCTTGTAGCTCAGCCCGCCGTCGGCCAGTTCCGGGTCGGTGACCCGGCGCGCGAACGCGGTCAGCGCGGTGGCCGCCTCCAGCCGGGCCAGCGGCGCCCCCAGGCAGAAGTGCGGCCCGGCCGCGAAGGCCAGGTGACCGCCGGCGTTGCGGCGGAGGTCGAACCGGTCCGGATCGGCGAACACAGCCGGATCCCGGCCGGCCGCGGCCAGCAGCAGCAGGATCAGCGCGCCGTCGGTGGCCTCGGCCGGCCCGATCGGGATCGTGGCCCGGGCCACCCGGGCGGTGAGCTGGACCGGTGGGTCGTAGCGGAGCGTCTCTTCCACCGCGGCCGGGGCCAGGGCCGGATCGGCCCGCAGCGCGGCCAGCTGGTCCGGGTGCCGTAGCAGGGCCAGTACCGCGTTGGAGATCAGCCCGACCGTGGTCTCGTGCCCGGCCACCAGCAGCAGGATGGCGGTGGCGACCAGCTCGGCCTCGGTCAGCCGGCTCCCTTCGTCCTCGGCCCGGATCAGCTCGGTGAGCAGGTCGTCGCCCGGCCTGGCCCGGCGGACCGCGATCAGCTCACGGAAGTAGGCCGAGAACTCCTCGCGCGCGGCCACAATGTCGTCAAGGTCGTCGTCCCCGCCCCCGAAGTTCGGCTGCAGGGAGTGGGCCAGCCGGGCCGACCAGCCCGCGAACCGCTGATGGTCGTCGGCCGGCACCCCGAGCAGCTCGCAGATGATCCGGACCGGCAGCGGATAGGCCAGCTCGGAGACCAGCTCCAGCTGGCCGGGGTGACGTTCGGCCGCCGCCGACAGGAGCCCGTCGGTGACCACGCGGATCCGGGGCTCGAGGCGGGCGATGGTGCGCGGGGTAAAGGCCTTCGACACCAGCTTGCGCAGCCGGGTGTGGTCGGGCGGGTCCATGGACAGGAATGACATGGCCGCCCGCCGCGGGGCGCTGGGTCCGGCCCCATCGGCCCCAGTGGCCCCGGTGCCCCCGGTGCCCCCGGTGGCCCCGGTGGCCAGCCGCGAGGTGCCGCGCTGGCTGCTGACCCTGGTGTCGCGCAGGATCCGCGAGCAGTCGGCGTGGCGGCCGAGCACGATCAGGGCGCCGTCCAGGGTCGGGTACGGCGAGGCCTCCCGGATCATGGCCATGACCGGGTACGGATCGGCCACCACGGCCGGATCGGCCAGCCGGCTGAGAAAGTTCTGCTCCGTGGCTGTCATAGCGCCTAGGCTTCAACTTGAACCTTGGTTCAAGTCAAGGCGGTTAACGATGAGCGTGGCGGAAGTTCCCGGGGCCCCGGCCCCGGCCTCGGCCTCGGCCTCGGCCCCGGCCCCGGCCCCAGCGGTCGGCCCGCCGGGCGACGGGTTGATGACCATCGGTCAGCTGTCGGCCGAGACCGGCGTGCCCACGTCGACCATCCGGTTCTGGGAGCGTCGGGGGCTGCTGGCCCCGGCGGGCCGGCAGTCCGGGCAGCGGCGTTACACGGCGGACGCGGTCCGGGGCGTGGTCATGCTCCGGTTGCTGCAGGAGGTCGGGCTGACCCTGGCCGACATCCGCCGCTTCCGGGACGAGCGCGCGGCCACCCCGCGGTCCTGGCATTCCCTGGTGGCTGAGAAGCTGACCGACGTGGAACGCCAGATCGCGGCCCTGGAGCACGCCCGCGACCTGCTGACCCACGCCTCGACCTGCCGTCACGACGACCTGCTGGCCTGCCCCGGGTTCCAGGAGTGGTTCGCCGGCTACCTGGCCACCTTCCCCGACCGCGAGCGCGCCTGAACGCCTGTCCCCCCTGTTCGTAATGGGCCATTGCTAACACCCCAGGGGTAGTAATGGCCCATTACGAACAAGGCCCCCGCGCCAGAAGGTGCGGGGGCCCCGGATGTCAAAGGCGCCGGGTCTCAGGAGCCGGACTCGGGGGCGAGCCAGAGCACGCCGAGGGGTGGGACGCGGATGGTGGCCGAAGCCGGTCGCCCGTGCCACTCCTCATCGACGGCTTCGACGGCGCCGAGGTTGCCGACGCCACTGCCGCCGTAGCCAGCGGCGTCGGTGTTGAGGACCTCGATCCAGCGGCCACCGTGCGGCAGGCCGATCTTGTAGTCCTCGTGCGGGCCGCCGGAGAAGTTGGCCACGCACACCAGCGTGACCGCGCCCTCCGCGCCCCGGGTCGGCACCTCAGTAACCTCCGGTTCAGGAGCCTCGCCCTCCACCTCAGCCGACGCCTCCTCCGCCGCCGACAGGGCCGACGGAGCCGACAGGGCCGACGGAGCCGAGGGGGCCGGCGCCGCCGACGAGGACTGCCCGGCCGTAAGACCCGAGGGCACCGGCAGCGCGGCCGGGCCGCCCGAAGAAGGCGCTTCCGCGGACCGCAGGAACGACAGCGTGTTCCCGGCCGCGTCGTTGGCGTCGATCCAGGAGAAGCCCTCCGGCGAGGTGTCCAGCTTCCACAACGCGGGCGACGAGCGGTACACCGCGTTCATGTCCTGGACCAGCCGCTGAACGCCAGCGTGATAGCCGTCGACGTCGCCCAGCACCCACCAGTCCAGGCCTCGTTCCTCCGACCACTCGGCGCCCTGGCCGAACTCCGAGCCCATGAACAGCAGCTGCTTGCCGGGGTGGGCCCACATGTAGCCCAGCAGCGCCCGCAGGCCGGCGAACCGGCGCCAGTCGTCGCCGGGCATCTTGCGCAGCAGCGAGCCCTTGCCGTGCACGACTTCGTCGTGGGAGAGCGGCAGGACGAAGTTCTCGGTGTACGCGTACATCATCGAGAACGTCATCTCGTGATGGTGGTACTGCCGATGGACCGGCTCGTGCGCGATGTAACTCAGGGTGTCGTGCATCCAGCCCATGTTCCATTTGAAGCCGAAGCCGAGACCATCGTGCTCGGTGGGGGCGGTGACCCCGGGCCAGGAGGTGGACTCCTCGGCGATCACGGTGGTGCCGGGAGCGTGCTCGGCGACGGCCCTGTTCAGCGCGCGGACGAACGCGACGGTCTACAAGCGGGTGCCGGGCGCCACGACCATCGCCGAGGAGTCGACGTCGTGGCCGGGCGTCACCAGGCCGACCCACCTGGGCGGTCTCGGCTTCGGCT
>DASXJM010000187.1:0-12518 GCA_036497405.1 Streptosporangiaceae bacterium
CGCCGACCATCACGCGGCCAACTTCATGGCCAGCTCGAAGTTCGATGGCATGCACCACGTGGCCTACGAGATGCGCGACCCGGCCCACCTCATCACCATGCTCGACCATCTGGCCAAGGAGAACTACCGCCTCATCTGGGGGCCGGGCCGGCACGGTCCCGGGCACAACCTGTTCACCTACCACAAGGATCCCGACGGCAACACGGTCGAGCTGTTCTGCCAGCTCGACATGATGCACGACGACAACAAGGGCTACTGGGAGCCGCGCCCCTGGCACGAGTCGTTCCCGCTCCACCCGCGCACCTGGGAGGTCGACCTGGCCACCGTCAACATCTGGGGCCCCATCAACCCCGAGATGCTCGACCACTGACCCGAGCCCCGAGGTCGGCCCTCCGGCTCCCGGGGCGCAATGAGCCATCGCACCCCCTCTATGGGGTGTGAACGCACATTGATCATGGAAAGCCGGCCACGGACGCTCAAATTCAAGATCATTTAGATATGGAAGGTCTGGGCCTGGCTCCCCACCACGGATCGAGCCCGGCCCGTCGGGGCCCTACGGTGGCGTGCTCAGGTGATGGGCCGTCCGGCCCGGCGGCGGTCCCGTGGCGGTCGGCGCCGGTGACGAAGCGGCCGGCCCCCGTGGCGGCCATGAGAGGCTGACCACGTGACAGTGGATCACCGGCACCGGGTGGTGGCGCTGGCCCTGCCCGAGGTGGTGGCGTTCGACCTGTCGATCGCGGCGCAGGTGTTCGGGCACCGGGACGAGCGGGAGCGGTACACGTTCACCGTGGCCGCCGAGCATCCGGGGCCGGTGCCGACCACCACCGGGTTTCCCCTCACCGCCCCGGCCGGGCTGGACGCGCTGGTCGGCGCGGACACGATCATCGTCCCCGGCTACTACCCGCTGAACGAGCCGGCCCCGGCCGCCCTGGCCGCGCTGCGGGCGGCGGCCGCGGGCGGGACCCGGATCGCCAGCATCTGCATCGGCGCGTTCGCGCTGGCCGCGACCGGGTTGCTGGACGGCCGGACCGCGACCACGCACTGGCAGGAGGCCGACCACTTCCGGGCCCGGTTCCCGGCCGTCCGCCTCAACCCCGACGTGCTCTACGTCGACGAGGGGCAGTTCCTGACCAGCGCCGGGCTGTCGGCCGGCATCGACCTGTGCCTCTACCTGGTCAGCCGGGACTACGGGGCGGCCGCGGCCGCCACCGTGGCCCGGCGCATGGTGGTGGCCGTGCACCGGCCCGGTGGCCAGGCCCAGTACGCGCAGCGGCCGCTGCCGGAAGACGGGGGTCTCGGGCCCACCCTGAACTGGGCCATCGAGGAGCTGCGGCGGCCGCTGACCGTGGCTGCCCTGGCCCGGCACGCGGGCCTGCCCACCCGCACCTTCGCCCGGCAGTTCCGGGCCGAGCTGAACCTGACCCCGATGCGCTGGCTCACCGGTCAGCGCCTGCTGGAGGCCCGGCGGCTGCTGGAGGCGACCGACCTGTCCGTGGACGAGGTGGCCGAACGGTGCGGGCTGGGCAGCGCGGCCACCCTGCGCGCCCACCTGGCCCGTGAGTCCGGCACCACGCCCACGGCCTACCGGGCCGCGCACCACCGGATGGCCGAACGCTGACGCCGGCTGGCCGTCCTGCCCCTCGTGGCCAGCCGGCCCCGGGCGGATCATGGACTCATGTCCAACTTCGACGAACTGCTCCGCCGGAACGCCAGCTTCGCGCCGACCGATGCCAAGGACCGGGTGCCCGCCATCCCGTTCCTGCCGAACCGGCAGGTGTACATCCTGACCTGCATCGATCCCCGGGTCGACCCGGCCCAGCTGTTCGGGCTGGAGCTGGGGGACGCGATCGTGGCCCGGACCGTGGGCGGCCGGATCACTCCGGCCGTGCTGCAGGACCTGGCCTGGATCAGCTACCTGCACGAGACCAAGACCCCGGACGCGGACTGGTTCGAGCTCGCGGTCATGCACCACACCGACTGCGGCTCCGGGTTCTTCGCCGACGACGGCATGCGGCACGAGTTCGCCGCCCGCGGTGGCTACGACGACGCCGAACTGGCTGACCTGGCCGTGCTCGACCCGGACCGGACCGTCCCGGTCGACGTGGCCCGGGTGCTGGACTCGACCTTGGTGTCGGCCCGGGTCCGGGTCACCGGCCTGGCCTACGACGTCAAGACCGGACTGGTGACGACGGTGGTGCCGCCCCGGTCCCGGTGAGCTCGGGCGCGGTATCGACCCCGGCCGCCGCGGCCGGCCGCCGGTCGATCCGGCTCAGCGCGGGCAGCGCCAGCAGGCCGCAGACCAGCGTGGCCAGGCCGCCGATGACCAGGGACCAGCGGGCCCCGGCCTGCTGGCCGACCCAGCCCACGATCGGGCCGCCGATCGGGGTCGAACCCAGCCAGGCCAGGGCCCACAGGGCCATGACCCGGCCGCGCATGTCGGGCCGGGCCGCCAGTTGCAGGGTGGTCTTGGCGAACGAGTTGAACGTGATGCTGCCGTAGCCCACGAACAGCATCGTCACCAGCTCCAGGGGCAGGCTCGGGGCCAGCGCCGCGGCCAGGATGGCGATGCCCCAGCCGATGGCGGCCACGCACAGCGTCCGGGCCCGGGGCCGGGACCGGGCCGCCGAGACCAGCCCGCCGGCCACCGCGCCCGCGCCCATGACCGAGGCCATCACCCCGTAGGTGGCGGCCCCGCCGTGGAACACCTGGTTGGCCATGAGCGGCAGCGACACCTGGAACTCCCAGGCCAGGGTGCCGACGATCGCGATCAGGACCAGCGGGATGAGCAGTTCCGGGGTGGACCGCACGTAGGCCAGGCCCTGCCGGACCTGGCCCCGCTGGCGGGCGATCCGCTGGGCCGGCCGCAGCTCGCTCCGGTGCATGGCCACCAGCGAGATCAGCACGGCCCCGAACGAGATCGCGTTGCAGGCGAAGCACAGGGACAGGCCGATGGCGGCGGCGATCACCCCGCCCAGGGCGGCCCCGAACACCCGGGCCATGTTGACCGCGACCGAGTTGAGGGTCACCGCGTTGGGCAGGTCTTCGGGCGGGACCATCTCGGAGATGAAGCTCTGCCGGGCCGGGTTGTCGAACACGTTGACGCCGCCGAGCGCGATGGCCAGCAGGTAGACGATCCACATGTGGATGGAGCCGGTGGCGATGAGCACCGAGAACACCGCGGCCAGCAGCCCCTGCAGGGTCTGGGTGACGTAGAGCACCCGCTGCTTGTCGAGCCGGTCCGCGAACACCCCGCCCAGCGGGCCGAACAGGAACACGGGCAGGAACCGGGCCGCGATGGCCAGGCCGAGCTGGGTGCCGCTGTGGGTCAGGTCCAGCACCAGGAACGACTGGGCCACCGTCTGCATCCAGGTGCCGATCACCGAGACCAGCTGGCCGAAGAAGAACAGCCGGTAGTTCCACTGGCGCAGCGACGAAATCATCCGGCTGGCCCGGAATCGTCGCTGGTTGAAAAGGCGCACGTCCCCTCAATCCGTCACTGCTCTGGTTAGTTCTGCTAACGAACTTTACCGGTAACGGGAGATCACTAACTCGCAACGGCGGCCCTTAGATCGGTTGCACGCGCACATGATCCGTGTACTGTGAGCAACGCTTCGGCTACTCCACGTGATTTATCGCTGGTCCGGCCGATGCTGGTATTCCCCCGAGTACCTCTTCCACAGTGAGGGTCAGCTAGCCGTGCACACTTATTCTGACGTGCGCAACCTGCCTGGTCCGCGTCCGATCAGCGGGCCCGGCCGGCATGCCGCGCACTCGTCCCGCGGTGCTCCCGCGCGCCCGCTGAGTACGCGGAGCGGCCGGCACGGCGCGCCGAACGAGTCCGGCCAGCGCGTGCTCCGGGTGGTGGCGGCCGGCGTGCTGTGCGGCATCGCCCTGTCCTTGATGATCTACCAGTACCAGTTCCGGCACCTGGAAGCGGTCGTGGCCGCCCGCATCTACCGGTTGTTCACGCCGGTGCTGGCCGCCTCGCGCGCGCCCATTCTGTGGTTCGGGCTGGGCACGGGCTCGGCCTACGGGCTGGAGATCACCCCCGACTGCAGCTCGGCCCTGCTCATCGTGCCCCTGTGCGGCCTGGGCATGCTGCTGCTGATCCCGCGCCGGCTGGCGGTGAGCCGCATCGCCAAGGCGCTGATCGCGGCGGCCGTGGTCATGGTGGGCGGCAACCTGCTGCGGATCGGGGTCATCGCCATCGCCGTCCGGCTGGGCGGTCTCGGCACGGGCTACCAGCTCGGCCACCTGATCCTGGGCTCGATCATCAGCATCATCGGTATCGCCATCGCGCTGACCCTGCTCACCGTGATCCTGGTCCGCCGCGGCCGCAAGGGCCGCCGCGGGACGCGGAGGGTGGCCCGGTGAACAGCACCTTCATCCAGGTCGGGATCGCACTGGCCCAGGCCGTGGCCCTGCTCATGAGCGTCGCGTTCATCACCTACGTGGTGATCATCGTGGTGCCGTTCTCGCGCCACCGGCCGAGCCGGCCGGGCCAGGCGGGGTCGCTGGACTGGCACTTCTTCGTGCCCGCCCTGAACGAGGAGCAGGTCATCGGCGGAACCGTCGGCTACCTGCGGGACACGTTCCCGATGGCGCACGTGTGGGTCATCGACGACGCCAGCGACGACCACACCGGGGCCATCGTGTCCCACCACGCCGCCCTCGACCCGATGGTGCACGTGGTGTCCCGGCGGTTCCCGGACGCGCGCACCGGCAAGGGGCACGCCCTGAACGCGGCCTACCGTCAGCTCAGCCACTGGCTGCCGCTGGGCGCCGACCGCCGCCGGGTGATCATCGGCGTGGTCGACGCCGATGGCCGGCCCGCGGCCAACTGCCTGGACGTGATCGCCGGAGCCGACCTGTTCGGCGACCCGGTGGTCGGCTCGGTCCAGATCCAGGTCCGGATGATGAACCGCGACGACCCCCGGCCGTTCCCGCAGCGCGGGCGGCTGGTCAACCTGCTCGGCCAGAGCCTGGTCCGGCTGCAGGACCTGGAGTTCCGGGTGCCGATCTCGGCCATCCAGTGCGCCCGCCGGTTCACCAAGAGCGTGGGACTGGGCGGCAACGGCCAGTTCAGCCGGGTGTCGGCGCTGGACGTGCTGGCCGACGCCAACGGCGAGCCGTGGCGCGGGGCCCTGCTCGAGGACTACGAGCTGTGCCTGCACCTGATGATGACCGGCCACCGCAACGAGTACACGCCCGACACCTACGTCGACCAGGAGGCGCTACCCGACATCCGGCGCCTGGTCCGGCAGCGGACCCGGTGGGGCCAGGGCACCATGCAGTGCGGCCTCTACCTGCGGCAGCTGTGGACGTCCCCGCACGTGGGCACCCTGGCCTCGCTGGAGGCCACCTACTACCTGCTGCAGCCGTGGCTGCAACTGGTCGGTTCGCTGGTCTACCCGATTCCGGCCGCGGTGTTCGTGGCCAACTACCTGGCCGGGCCGACCGCCATGCGGACCTGGATGACCAGCGGCGGCTGGATGATCGTCATCTTCTACCTGGTGGTCGGGGTGGGGCCGTTCGTGCTGTGGGGGCCCATCTACCGCAGCCAGTGCGAGCGCCGGATCAGCGTGCTCGGGGGCATCGCCCTGGGCTTCGGCTACTCGCTGTTCGTCTGCATCTTCTACATCACATCGTGGCGGGCCCTCAGCCGGATCGTTCGGCACCGTGAGGACTGGTTCAAGACCCGCCGGAACGCGGAGTTCATCTCCGAGATCGAGCTGGGGGCGCCATCGTCCCCTATCGAGCTGGGGGCGTCATTGTTCCCGGCCCAACCGGGGGCACCGTCGTCCCCGCGAGCAGTCCAACTGGTCACCGTTATGAACGGGGAAACAAATGATTGGCAAAGTTAACCGCCTGGCCAAGGTGGCGGCGTCAGCGTCGCTGGTGGCCGGAGCGATCATGGCCACCGCGGGCCCCGCGGCTGCGGCCAGCCCCAACAGCGCCGACGGCGCCGCCGCTACCGGCCTCATCGCCCTGGACCCGGTGGCCCCGGCCACCTACCCGGGCACCTCGCCGAACACCGTGGCCACCCTCAACGTGGCCAACCTGATCACCACCGGCGTGATCACGGACACGGCCGACGCGACCACCGCGTCGTCGACCATCGCCGACCCGGCGGTCACCCTGTCCGCGCTGGCCACCGTGCGGGCCCGGGCCATCACGTCGTCGTGCGCGTTCGACCCGAACACCGACGCGGTCACCGGCACGGCCACCCTGGCCAACGCCCGCGTGGCCATCCTCGGCGCGGCCAACATCGCGTTGGACGCCAACCCGGCCCCGAACACCGGGGTCGACGTGCCCGGTGTGGCCAGCATCGTGCTCAACCAGCAGACCACCGCGGCCGACGGCACGCTGACCGTGAACGCCATCGCGATCACGCTGCTCGGCTCCACGCAGACCGTCACCGTCGGCACCAGCGTCTGCAACGCGGCCAGCCTGGCCCCGGTGCCGGTGCTGCCGGGGATGGCCCTGCCGATCGGCCTGGGTGCCCTCGGCCTGTTCGGCCTGGGTGGCCTGGGCTTCGTCATGACCCGGCGCCGCCGGGCGGCCACGGTCGCCTGAACAGCAGTCGACCTGACCGGAAACGGGGGCCCGCACCCACACGGTGCGGGCCCCCGTCCCGTTGTCCGGACCAGTCCGGGACCCGGTCAGCTCAGGTAGTTCCGCAGGCGGGCGGCGATCTGCTCGCTGGCCGTGCCGTCGCCGTAGGGGCAGGCCACCCGGGCCAGCCGGCCCGCTAGCCCGGAGTCGCCGATCAGCTCCCGGCCCAGGTCACCCAGGACCGGCCCGGGCTGGACCAGGTGCGCGAACCCGGCCTCGATCGACTCCGGCCGCTCGGTCGAGTTCCTGACCACGATCAGCGGCCGCTTCAGCACCGTGCACTCTTCCTGCACCCCGCCGGAGTCCGACACCAGCAGCCGGGCGTGCCGGGCCAGCCCGAGGAACGTCCGGTGGTCGGCGGGCGGCAGCGTGACCAGCCGGTCCAGCGCCGCGTCGAGCCCGTGCCGCTGCGCGGCCAGCCGGGTCCGCGGGTGCAGCGGGAGCAGCACCGGCGGGCCCAGCTTGCTCAGCTCGTCCAGGATGACGCCGAGCCGTTCCGGGTCGTCGGTGTTCTCCGGCCGGTGGATGGTGGCCAGCACGTACCGGTCCGGCTCGACCCCGGCGGCGGCCACGATCTGGCTGGCCTCCTGGTCACCGGGCATCATGGCCCGGGTCGCCTCGACGATCGTGTTGCCGGTCAGCACGATCCGCCGGGCCGGGACGCCCTCGCCGACCAGGTTGGCCACGGACCGCTCGGTCGGCGCGCAGTGCAGGTCGGCCAGCACGCCGATCAGGCACCGGTTCAGTTCTTCGGGCATGCGCCGGTCGAACGACCGCAACCCGGCTTCCACGTGCACCACCGGGACCCCGGCGTAATGCCCGGCCTGCGCGGCGGCCTGGGCGGTGTTGGTGTCGCCCTGGACCAGCACCGCGGCCGGGGGCCGCTGGGCGTAGCGCGCCCCGAGCTGCTCGATAATCCGGGCCACCTGGACGTGCCGGGGCTGGCCGCAGATACCGGTCAACGTCTCCGGAACGGGCAGCCCAGCGGCGGAAAAGAACACCCCGGACAATTCCTGATCGGTGTGCTGACCGCTGTGTACAAGGCCGGCCTGGGCGCCGAGAATACGCACGATCGGGGCGAGCTTCACAATTTCCGGGCGTGTGCCTACAACCACGCTCACCTGGGAACTTACGGTTTCTTCCAGCATGAATCACCCTAAATTATGCTTGCTTCGGGGATTGCGGATCAGGCCATTAATAAATGGCCGCGGAAACCCTATCGCCTGGCTCGGTGAAATTCGTGGGTACGCGAATTACCAACCTTCGATAAATATTAAATGTCTGTAGAATGGCTAATTGGTCAGATAAAGTGGATCGATGGACGCGCCCCGCGACGACCTCGGATACCCGGTCCCGGTGACCAGCCCGGCCCGGCGGGTGGTGTCGCTGGTGCCCTCGCTCACCGAGTCCGTCGCCGTGACCAGGCCCGGCGCCCTGGCCGGGGCCACCGACTGGTGCACCCACCCGGCCGACCTGGACGTGCCCCGGGTCCGGGGGACCAAGAACCCCGACCTGGCCGCGATCAGGGCCCTGGGCCCGGACCTGGTGCTGGCCAACCAGGAGGAGAACCGGCGGCTGGACGTCGAACGGCTCCGGGCGGCCGGGGTTCCGGTCTGGGTCACCGTGATCCAGACCGTGGATCAGGCCCTGGACTCGCTGCGGCGGATGTTCGGCGCGGCGCTGGGCTGGCCGGTTCCGGACTGGCTGGCGGAGGCGGCGCGGGTCTGGTCCGAGCCCGCCCCCGCCGCCCGGATGCGGGCGGTCATCCCGGTCTGGCGCGACCCGTGGATGGTGGTGGGCTCGGCCACCTTCACCGGTGACCTGGCCGCCCGGCTCGGCCTGGACAACGTGTACGGCGACGACCCGGGCCGGTACCCGCACGTCAGCCTGGACGACCTGGCCGCCCGCGACCCCGCCCTGGTCGTGCTGCCCGACGAGCCGTACGCGTTCAGCGCCGACGACGGACCCGAGGTGTTCCCCGGCCGCCGGGTCGCCCTGGTCGAAGGCCGGGCCCTGACCTGGTACGGCCCCTCCCTGGTCACCGCCCGGGACACCCTCCGGGCCCAGCTGGCCGCGGCCAGGGTCGGTGGATAATAGGCGTTATGCCTGCTACCAGCGATTCGCCGCCCTTCACCGGGGTCGGCGCCGCCCTCATCACCCTGTTCCACGACGACGGCCAGGTCGACTTCGACGGCACCGCCGCCCACGCGGCCCGGCTGGTCGCCGCGGGCCTGCAAGCCATCGTGGTGGCCGGGACCACCGGCGAGTCCGACGCCCTCGACGACGATGAGCGGGTCGCGCTGTTCGCCGCGGTCCGGGCGGCCGTGCCCGGGGTGCCGCTGGTGGCGGGCACCGCCGCCGCCACCACCGAGCAGGCCCAGGGCCTGACCCGGGCCGCCGCCGGCGCCGGGGCCGACGCGGTGCTGGCCCGGTCCCCGCGCGGGGTCGAGGACCCGACCGCCTACTACCAGGCCATGGCGGACGCGGCCGGTGACCTGCCCCTGCTGGCCTACCACTTCCCACGGGTGTCGCCGCCCGGCATCTCCCTCGACGTGCTGGAGAAGCTGCCGGTGCAGGGGGCCAAGGACTCCTCCGGGGACATGACCCGGCTGCTGGCCACCCTGGACCGCTGGGACGGCTGGCTCTACACCGGTTCGGCCGCGCTGGTCATGTCGGCCGGGCTGCTCGGCGGCACCGGGGCCATCCTGGCGCTGGCCAACGCCGAGCCGGAGCTGTGCCTGGCCGCGTTCGGGGGCAGCGCCCAGGCCCAGCGCGACCTGACCCGGGGCCACCTGGCGGCCGGCCGCAGCTTCCCCGGCGGCATCAAGCACCTGGTGGCGGAGCGGTTCGGCACCTCGGAGCGGGCCCGGATGGGCAACCCGGCCTGACCGGGGGCTTGCTCAGAGTTCCAGGCTGGCGGCCAGATCGTCGTCCACGACCAGGGAGAGCTTGCCCCGGGTGTGACCCTCGCCCACCACCCGGTGGGCCTCGGCCACGTCCCGCCAGGAGTAGTAGGCCACCTCGGCGGACAGGGTGCCGTCGTCGAACCAGGGCCCCATCCGGACCAGCCGGCTGCCGCGCGGCTCGCCGTTGTAGTGCCGCCAGGCCACCCGGTCCTGCTCCGGGTACTCGCCGACCCCGCTGACCGGGGTCGCGATGACCGCGCCGTCCCGGGCCGCGCGGGCCGCCCCGGCCAGCGACGGGATGGCCACCGCCAGCACCTTGGCCGCGCCGCCGTCGATGGACTTGCGGACCTGTTCCGGCCAGTCGGGCTGGGTGTGGTCGACGACCACGGCCGCCCCCAGGTGGTGCACGAACTCGTGGTCCTTGGGGCTGGCCGTGGCCACCACCTCGGCCCCCAGGGCCCGGGCGATCTGCACGGCCAGATGGCCGAGGCCGCCCGCGGCCGCGGTGATCAGCACCTGGTCGCCCGACCCGACGTCGAGCAGGTCGGTCAGCCCCTGCTCGGCGGTCAGCGCGTTGATCGGCACCGCGCCCGCGTCGGCCAGGCTCAGGCCGGACGGGACCGGGGCCAGCTGCTCGACCGGGCAGACCACGTACTGGGCGTAGCACCCGGTCAGGCTGGGGTAACCGGCGTAGCCGTAGACCGGGTTGCCGTCGTCGAAGTCGGCGAACGCGCCGGTGCCACCCTCGACCACGCCCGCGAACTCACCCCCGGGGATATAAGGCAGGCTGCCGCCGAGGCGCCCCGCGCGCAGGCTGACGTCCCACGGGCCCACGCCCGCAGCCATCACCCGGACCAGGACCTCGCCCGGTCCCGCCTCCGGGCGGGCCACGTCTTCCAGTTGCAGGACGTCCGGACCGCCGAACTCGTGCACTCTGATCGCCAGCATGGTCCTACCGTACGAGTTCCTTGGCCGCACGGGCCACACTGGCCCCGCGGCGGGAGAACCTCATCACGCCGTCGTTGATCCGGCCGTGCCGGAGCATGACCACGTCGTTGAGGTAACTCATGCCCAGCCGCCACGGCGGCCGCGAGCCCGACTTGGGGAACTCGTGCATGGAGCGCAGGATGTACCCGGCCGCGAAGTCGAGCAGCGGCCGTTCGGTCACCCGCGAGTCATCCTGGATCGGCACGGCCGTGTCGTACCCGTGCCGGTCCATGTACCGGAGCAGGCGAACCAGGTATTCGCTGGTCAGGTCGGCCTTGAGCGTCCACGAGGCGTTGGTGTAGCCGATGGTCAGCGCGAAGTTGGGCACCCCGCTCAGCATCAGGGCCTTGTAGGCCATGGTGTCGGGCAGGTTCACGTCGCGGCCGTCCACGCTGAGCTGGACCCCGCCCAGCGCCAGCAGCTGCAGGCCGGTCGCGGTGACCACGATGTCGGCCGCGATCTCCTGGCCGGATTCCAGCCGCAGGCCATGCTCGGTGAACCGGTCGATGGCGCCGGTGGCGATCGAGGCCTGCCCCTGCCGGATGGACTGGAACAGGTCACCGTCCGGGACCAGGCACAGCCGTTGGTCCCACGGCCCGTACTTCGGCTTGAAGTGGGTGTCGACGTCGTACCCGGACGGCAGTTGCTTGACCGTCATGCCCCGGATCCAGCCCCGCATCATGGCCGGCTTGCGCTGGCTGAGCTGGTAGATCAGCGTGCTGACGGCGACGTTCTTCCACCGGGTCAGGGTGTAGGCCCGCCGGGTCCCGACCAGCCGCCGCAGCTTGGCCTCGACCGGGTCCTCGGACGGCAAACTGATGATGTAAGTCGGCGACCGCTGGACCATGGTCACGTGCTGCGCCTTTTCGGCCAGGGCCGGCACCAGCGTCACCGCGGTCGCGCCGCTGCCCACCACCGCCACCTGCTTGCCGGCGTAGTCCAGGTCCTCCGGCCAGAACTGCGGGTGCACGACCTGACCCTGGAAGGCATCGAGGCCGGGGAGATCGGCCTGGTAGCCGTGGTCGTAGCGGTAGTACCCGGTACACATGAGCAGGAAGTTGCAGGTGAAGGTGACGGTCTCGGATCCGTCGGCCCCACCAGCCGCCTCAGCCCCACCAGCACCGTCGGCCCCAGTAGCGCCATCAGCCCCAATAGCATCATCAGCCCCAGCCCCACCAGCCCCTCGGGTCCCACCAGCGCCGTCAGCCTCAGCAGCACCGTCGGCCCCAGTAGCGCCATCAGCCCCAGCCCCGCCAGCCCCTCGGGCCCCACCAGAACCATCAGCCCCAGGGCCAGCCCCGGGCGAGGATTGGGTGCGGGTGGCCTCGACCGTCCAGCGGGTGTCGGCGCTGGACCAGGACGCGCGGGTCACCCGGTAGCCGTAGCGGATGTGTTCGTCGATTCCGGCCTCGTGGGCCGTGTCCCGGACGTAGCGCAGAATCGAGGGCCCGTCGGCCAGCGCCTTGGCTCCGGTCCAGGGCCGGAACCGGTAGCCGAGGGTCTGCATGTCGGAGTCGGAGCGGACCCCGGGGTACCGGAACAGGTCCCAGGTCCCCCCGGACGCGGCCCGGGACTCGAGGATGAGGTATTCCCGCGACGGAAATGCGCGCTGCAAATGGTGGGCGGCGCCAATTCCCGATAGCCCCGCCCCCACGATCAGCACATCGACATGCTCGTCCATACGGTCAACACCAGCCCCAGCCGCCTACGCACCAGTAACATACAGACCCTACGCCGCCCGAGGTGCCCGCGTCGAGATCGCCAACGTCTCCGCAGGTCAGGAAGTTTGGCCCGGTTTATCGCTCAATGCGAAACTTGCATATGTTTTAAAGTCAGATAAATCTCGGTCAAGTCATGCAATCGACCGACAATGGTGAAAAAGTAGTTTTGTTCAAGGAAGCGTCTCCCAACGGCGGGAGCACCCCCCGTGGCCGAAGCACCCATGCGCTGCATCGCTCGCCGAGCGATGCAAGCCATGCTGCTCGCCGCCGGGATTCTGGCCATCCTGGT
>DASXJM010000188.1:0-4481 GCA_036497405.1 Streptosporangiaceae bacterium
GGACGAACATGACCAGGACCGCGATCGAGATCCGGCGGACCGCTCGGTTCACGAGAGGTTCACCACCTGGGTCATGCCTTCATCCTGGATCGGCTGCGGGGCCGGTCTCCGGGCCGTGTCGCTCAGCCGCATCAGCAGCGCGATCAGCATCCAGCTGCCCAGCAGCGAGGAACCGCCCTGGGCCAGGAACGGGGTGGTGATACCGGTCAGCGGGATCAGCCGGGTGACGCCGCCGACGATCACGAACACCTGCAGGGCCAGCATGAAGGACAGTCCGCCGGCCAGGATCTTGGCGAACGGGTCCTTGACCGCCAGCGAGGTGGCCAGGCCGCGCTGCACAATCAGGCCGTACAGCAGCAGGATGGCCATCAGGCCGGTCAGGCCGATCTCTTCGCCGAACGCGGTGGTGATGAAGTCGCTCTGGGCCAGCGGGGTCAGGTACGGCTGGCCCGCGCCCAGGCCCTTGCCCAGGATGCCCCCGGACGCCATCCCGTACAGGCCCTGCACCAGCTGGTAGGCGTTGCCGAACGGGTTGTTGCCCGAGAACGGGTGCAGCCAGATCTGGAACCGCTCACCCACGTGCGAGAACAGCTTGCTGGCCGCGAAGGCGCCCCCCACGAACAGCAGGAAGCCGATCAGCAGCCACGACGTCCGCTGGGTGGCGATGTAGAGCATGGCCACGAACAGGCCCATGAACAGGGCCGAGGTGCCGATGTCGCTCTCGAAGACCAGCACCAGCAGGCTGACCGCCCACACGCCGAGGACCGGGCCCAGGTCGCGGGCCCGGGGCAGGTCGATGCCCAGCACCCGCCGTCCGGCCAGGGCCAGCACGTCCCGCTTGGCCACCAGGTAGCCCGCGAACGAGACGGCCAGGGCCAGCTTGGCGAACTCCTCGGGCTGGATGGTGAAGCCGGGGATCCGGATCTGGATCTTGGCCCCCTGGACCTCGCTGATGCTGGCCGGCAGCAGGGCCGGCAGCGCCAGCAGGATGATGCCGACCAGGCCGAACAGGTAGGTGTAGCGCTGCAGCACCCGCGGCTCGCGGAACAGCACCAGCACGGCCACGAAGCAGCCGATCCCGATGGCTGAGAACAGCACCTGGTACAGGGCGGCGGTCGAGGTCAGGGTGGCGATGACCTGGCCCGGGTTGCCACCCCGGCCGGACTGCTGCAGCCGGTAGATCATCACGATGCCGAGGCCGTTCAAGGTGGCGGCCAGCGGCAGCAGCAGGGGATCGGCGTACGGGGCCAGCCGCCGGACCGCGAGGTGCGCGATGGCCAGCAGCAGGATGAAGCCGACGATGTACTCGATGATCCCCGGCGGCACCGTGCCCTTGAGCCCGAGCCCGACGTTCACGTAGGCGAAGGTCACGATCACGACCGAGAACAGCAGCATGAGGATCTCGGTCCGGCGGCGCCCGCGCGGCATGGCTACCGGTGAGTCGGGAGTGCCGCCGGGCGCCGAGTTCTCCGACGTCGCGACGCTGCTCATGGTGTGCTCCGCGCCGAGGTATTCGGAGAGGCGGGGGCCGAGGCCGGCGCCGAGGCGGAGGTCGACGCCGCGGGCGAGGCCGTCGGGGCCGGGACCCCGAGTGCGGTCGCCGCCGGGCAGTCGGACGGGATGGTCGGCTGGGGGGACGCGGCCGGCTTGACCTTCTTGTGGGTGGCCTTGGCGGCCGCGACCGCCGCGGCCTGCTGCTGCGTCCAGGTGTTGCGGCTGCCGTAAGCGGTCTTGCACACCGCGTCCTGAGCCTGCAGCTGGTTGACGATGCGGTGCGCCTCGCCCAGGCTGGAGGCCGAGATCGTGGTCTTGACCGTCTGCAGTTCCTGCGGCGGGACCTGGTCCTCGGTGATCGAGGTGCGCGAGTACACGCTGGACAGGCTGACCCCGGCCACCTTCTGGTTGACGCCCTTGAAGATGGCCACGTGCCCCTGGCTGGTGCCCACGAAGTACTGATGCTGGGTGTAGGCCCAGGCCCCGTAGCCGCCGCCGATCACCACCGCGGCCAGCACCACCAGCGCGAACGACACGATCGGCCAGCGCCGCCGGTGCCGCCGCTGCCGCTGGGCGCGGTGCCCGCTGCGCAGCTGGGGCTGGCTCTGGGTCTCCGGCCAGTCGTCCGGGCCCGCGGGCTCCTGCTCGGAGCCGGGCCAGCCCTCCTGCGCGGTCCGCGGCTCGTCCAGCATGACCGACGGCTGGGGCGACGTTTGGGTCAGCATCTGGGCCCGCCCGGCCGGGCTGTCGGCCCGCTCGAGCAGGCTGAGGTCGCCGGCGTTCCCGTGCGAGGCCGCTCCGGCCATGATCGGGACCGTGGTCGGTGCCTGCTGGTCGGTCTCGTCGTCCACGACGTCGGCCACGACCACGGTGATGTTGTCCGGGCCGCCACCCCGGATGGCCAGCTCGATGAGCTGCAGGGTCACGTCTTCCAGGTCCGGAATCGTGCTCAGCGTGTAGTGCAGCGTCTCCGCGGTGACCACGTCGGACAGGCCGTCGGAGCAGAGCAGATAGCGGTCACCCAGCACGGCCTTGCGCATGGACAGGTCCGGCTCGGCCTCGCCCCGCCCGTCCAGGGCACGCAGGATCAGCGAACGCTGCGGGTGGGTGGCCGCCTCCTCCTGGCTGAGCCGTCCCTCGTCGACCAGGGACTGGACCAGGGAGTGGTCGTGGGTGATCTGGTAGAGCTCACCGTCGCGCAGCATGTAGCCGCGGGAGTCGCCGATGTGGCACAGGGCGTACCCCTGGCCGGCCCAGAGCATCGCGGTCAGCGTGGTGCCCATGCCCTCGACGGCCGGGTCGGCCGAAGCCATCTGGTGCAGGGTGTCGCTGGCGGAGTGGACCGCTTCCTTCAGCGCGCCGAGCAGATCGCCGCCCCGCCCCGGCCCATTCAGCGTCGGCCCGTCCAGGGCCGCCACCGAGGCGATGGCCACCGCGCTCGCCACCTCACCGGCGGCATGACCGCCCATGCCGTCGGCCACGGCGAGCAGGCGCGGGCTCGCGTACGCCGAGTCTTCGTTCCCCTCGCGGAGAAGACCGACGTCTGAGCGGACCGCATAGCGGAGTGCGAGTGTCATCTGCGAAGTTCCAGAACGGTCTTGCCGATACGGATCGGCACGCCCGCCGGCACGGGAGTCGGTCGCGTAACTTTCTGGCGATCCAGATAGGTGCCGTTGGTTGAACCGAGATCTTCAACGATCCACTGCCCATCCTGCGGAAAAATCCGGGCGTGTCGGCTAGAAGCGTAGTCGTCGTTGAGGACGATCGTAGCGTCATTTGCCCGGCCAAGCGTAATTTGCTGGTCACTGAGATCAATGGTCGTTCCCTTGAGCGCACCACCGGTCACCACCAGCGTGTGCAGCTGCCCGCGGCGCGACCGCCCGGCCTTGCTGTTCGGCCGCGGCGGGGCAGGCCGGGGCGCCGGGGCTGCCTGCCGGCGGGCAGCCCGTGACCGGCCGCTGGAGTTACCGGAGAGGTCGGTACGGACCACTCCGATCGCGGCGATCACGAACAGCCAGAGCACGGCCAGGAAGGCCACCCGGATCAGGGTGAGGGTGAGCTCATTCATCCCAGTGAGGTGTTCCTGCCAGAAGCGTCAGTAGCTGCGTCAGTAACTGTTGTCCCTGCGGAAGACCAGGGTGGTTCGGCCCAGGGTGATCTGCATGCCATCGGTGAGCACCACATGCTTGACGGGTTGCCCATTGACGAACGTGCCATTGGTAGAGCCTAGGTCGACGAGGATGACTTCGCCCCCCTCAACCCGCAACTCCGCATGGTGACGGGAGACGCCCGGATCGACCAGACGCAGGTCACAGTCGGTACCCCGGCCCAGCAAAGTCGTGGCCGTGACCAAGTCGTAGTTACGCTGCTGGCGCTGGCCGCCGTTCGGGTCGCCGGTGGAGACGAGCAGATGCGGGTGCCCGGCGAAGTCGTTGCCCCGCGGCTGCGGCAGATCGCTGACCGGCTGGCGGATCTCGCCGCCCTCGACCGTGGAGCCGCGGATGACGCCGGAGCGGATCCGGAACGTGCCGGTGGTCAGGTCGTCGACGCCCTCGAAGCGCATCCGGACCGGGCCGACAAAGGAGTAGCCCTGCTCCTTGGCGTAGTCGCGGGCCAGGTTGGCCAGCTCCACGCCCAGGCTGTCGGCGTACACGTCGAGCCGGTCATGATCGCTTTCGGCCAGCTCGACCACGAAGTCGTTCGGCACCAGCGTGCGGCCCTGCGCCACGATCGCGGCCCGGTCATCCATCTCGCGCTGCACCGCGCTGGCGACTTCGACCGGCTGTAGCTCAGACTTGAAGGCCCGGGCGAAGGCCCCTTCGACCATGCCTTCGAGCCGGCGCTCGAAGCGCTGCAGAACTCCCACCGTGGCACCTCCCTTCGCAACTCGCATCTGATCGTATCCGGGGCATGAGTGCACTCGGGGTCGTGCTAACCTTCTTTCCGCGCCCGGGGCGGGTGGCGGAACGGCAGACGCGCACGGTTCA
>DASXJM010000189.1:0-3675 GCA_036497405.1 Streptosporangiaceae bacterium
GAACTCGCTGTTCGGCGACACTCACGTGCACGGCACCGAGGGCGTGCACTTCTACACCCGGGGCAAGGTCGTCACGTCCCGCTGGCTCGACCCGAGCCACGGCGGCGTCAGCCTCGGCTTCCCGGTCAACTCCTGAGGATCTAGCCCCCGGGGTCCCTGCCCCGGGGGGCTAGATCTGTGACAATTGGGGCGTGCTGGTTGCTGGCGCCTGGGTGGTGCTGCTCGGGACAGGCCTGATCATCATGGCCGCGGTGACGCTGGCCATGCGCTGGCCCAGCCTCCTGCTGATCCGCCGGCTGCGCGCCGCGCCCAGGCTGACCTGCGCCGAGCTCACCGCGATCGGCCAGCTGCCGCGCCAGGCCCTGGTCAGCGGGATGACGGCGCCCGGGCCGGCCGGACCCTCACCTCGCCCGGCCATCTGATCTCCTGCCTCTGGTATCGCTTCGCGGTCACCGATCGGGCCGACGGCGAGTCGTCCGCGGGTGACCCGTTCGGCCATTCCTCGAACGGGCCGGCCTGCTGGCCGCCCGCGCCTACGGCCCGGTGCTGCGGAAACCGCTGCTGCTGCAGGAGCAGTCATCACGGCCGGCCACCCGGTGACGGTCCTCGGCCGGCCCCGGCGCACCGGCGGCCGGGTCATCATCGGACGCCGCGGCGTGCTGTCCGCCGCCGACCCGGAGACCTGGATCGCCACCCTGGCCGCCGACACCAGGTCGTCCGCGGTGCTCCTGCGGTTCTTCCCGATCGGCGCCGTCGTCTGCTCCGTCGGCGTCGTCCTCATTTTGGCCGGCCTGTGACCGGACCGGCTCGCTAGGGGTTCGGGCCGGGCGCCCCGGACCCGGCCGGAGCGGGCGCGGAGGGCGTCGGCGCGGCCGCGGGCGCCGTGCTCCCCGCCGCCGCGGGCGCGGCCAGCTGCATCGAGGCCAGGATGGTGCCAATGTTGGCCGTGCCCAGGTTGTTGGGCACGGTCACGTAGAGCACGGCCGGGGGCTGGCCGGTGCCCCGGTCCACCACCACGACCGCACCCAGCTGGCTCTGCCAGGCCAGGCCCTGGCTGGCTGCGGTCTGGAAGGTCATGCCGAACTCCACGATCCAGCCCGCGTGCCCGCTGACCTGGAGCGGGTTGTTCTCGGTGGTGGACCGGACGTGCGGCAGGGCGCCGAAGTAGGCCGGATCGAACGCGTTGACCAGGTTCATGGCCGTCTGCGGCAGGTCCTGCACCCCGGTGTAGGCGTACTGCTGCGGCAGCAGGCCGGAGCAGGCGCTGGCGTACCAGGGGCTGCCGCCCGCGGCCGGGACCGTGCCCGCCACCGCGTTCTCCCCGGCCGACCAGCTGAACACCGCGTTGTTCATGGTCCCCGGGCAGCCGGGCTGCCAGGGCGCGGCCAGCAGCGCGTAGGACAGGCCGGAGGCCGCGTCGCTGACCGGCGTGCCGGTCGTCGCGGTGGTCGAAGGGGTGTCCGAGGCCGACGGTGTCGGCGTCGCGCGGTGGGTCGCGGCCGGCCGGGTGGCCGCGGCCGCGGGTCCGGTCCTGGGGGTGGGGGACGACCCGAGCACGCCGACCAGCACGCCGGTGATGAGCATGGCCACCGCCGTGCCCAGGGCCACCGCCCAGATCAGCCGGACCCTGTTCCGCCGGAGCAGGCCGCCGTAGCCGGCCCGCTCCACCAGCGGCAGGCTGTCCTCGGTGACCGGAGCGCTGCGGCGCCAGCCCAGCCGGGCCAGGGCCCCGGTGCCGCGGGCCAGCCGGCTGGTGGCCTCGGGGGCGGGCGGCATCAGCGCGCCGTCCAGGATCTGAGTCGAGTTCTCCCCGGGCCGGGCCGCGTGCTGGCCGCCCGGCGGGGCCGTGTGGGCCCCGCCGGCCGATTGGCTCAGGGCGACCGCGGTGCCGGGCTCCTGGCGGGTGGGGACGGAATCGAACCACTCGGTGAGCGACTTGTCATCGGCGGCGTCGGCGGCCGGGAAATCGCTGAGGTCGGTGGGAGCACTGAGTGCTTGGACCCGTGGGGCAGTGTGACCCGTCCACTGGGTCCCATCCCACCAGCGGAGCAGCGACCCGGTCTGCACGGGGTCGTCGTACCAGCCGGGGGGCGGCATCTCCATGCGCGCTACACCTTCCCCGAGGACAATCCGCCTACCCGCCCAAGGACATGCGTAAATACC
The DNA here is from genome assembly GCA_036497405.1 of Streptosporangiaceae bacterium. GTDB lineage: Bacteria > Actinomycetota > Actinomycetes > Streptosporangiales > Streptosporangiaceae > Bog-532. The sequence goes on from DASXJM010000189.1 coordinate 2,164, forward strand.
CTCCCCAAGCTCCAGCACACTAGCGGAAAGCCGGGCCCGCCCGCTGCCGGAGCGGACAAATACCCCGCAATCCGGCGTCAGGAGCGGTCGGGTCCGCTCAGCACCGCGGGCGGCGGCATCGGGCTGGGCTGGGCGGTGGTGTCGGTGACCGGGCGGGTCCCGGCCACGAACCGGTCCAGGTCCTCGCCGTCCAGTACCCGGGCCGCGAACGCGTCCGCGGCCGCCCGCCGCCGCAGCTCATCGGCGGGCAGCCCGGTCTGGCTCCCGGCCAGCACCAGGTTCCCGAACCGGCGGCGGCGCAGCACCCCCGGCTCGGCGACCAGCAGCTGGTGCGTGAACACCTGGGCCACGGTCGCGGCCTGCTGCTTGGCAAAGGACAGCGGCGGCCCGTCGGCCACGTTCTGGATGTAGAGCCCGCCCGGTGCCACCGCCCGCGCGGCCAGCTGAGCGCACTCCACCGTGGTCAGGTGCGGGGGCGTGCGGGCCCCGGCGAACACGTCGCTGATCACCACGTCGAACCGCCCCGGCGGCACCGAGCCCAGCACCTCGCGGGCGTCGGCGATCCGGACCCGGATCCGGCCCCGGGCCCGGCCCAGCGGCAGGTGCTCGCGCACCAGGTCCATCAGGGCGGCGTCGGTCTCCGCCACCAGCTGGCTGGAGCCGGGCCGGGTCGCGGCCAGGTACCGGGGCAGGGTGAGCGCGCCGCCGCCCAGGTGCAGCACGCGCAGGGCCGCCCCGGCCGGGGCGGCCACGTCCAGCAGGTGCGCGATCCGCTGGACGTACTCGAACTCCAGGTACCGGGGGTCGGTCAGGTCGACCTGCGACTGGGGCGCGTCACCCAGGTAGAGCAGCCAGGAACCGGGCCGGTCCACGTCCGGGACCAGCTCGGCCAGGCCGCCGTCCACCTCGCGGTGCACGGCCATTCGCTGTTGCCCGCGCTGTGTCCGGCCCGCCATGCTCCCAGTATCGGGGGCCGGTCACACCGCGGCGAACGCGTCCTCCAGGATCGACAGGCCCTCTTCCAGCAGCCGGTCCCCGATGACCAGCGGCGGCAGGAAGCGCAGCACGTTCCCGAACGTGCCGCAGGTCAGCACGACCAGGCCCGCGGCGTGGCAGGCCTTGGCCACCTGGGCCGCGCTGGCCGGGTCCGGCTCGATCCCGCCCGGGCGCACGATCTCGACCGCGATCATGGCGCCCCGGCCCCGGACGTCGCCGATGTGCGGGTTGGCCTCGGCCAGCTTGGCCAGCCGGGGCAGCATGATGTCGCCGATGTGCCGGGCCCGGCCCGCCAGGTCCTCGGCCTCCATGGTCTCCATCGCGCCCAGCGCGGCCGCGCAGGCCACCGGGTTGCCGCCGTAGGTGCCGCCCAGGCCGCCGACGTGCACCGCGTCCATCATGTCGGCCCGGCCGGTGACCCCGGCCAGCGGCAGCCCGTCGGCGATGCCCTTGGCCGTGGTGATCAGGTCCGGGACCACGCCCTCGTGCTCGCAGGCGAACCAGTCGCCGGTGCGG
>DASXJM010000190.1:0-2799 GCA_036497405.1 Streptosporangiaceae bacterium
GGGCAGTCCATCCAGGTGTTGAGCCGGGTCGGTGTGCAGGAGTACAGCTTCTGCGGCATCCCGCCGAAGCTCAGCTGCTCCATGGTGTCGCTGGTCACCTTGTCTCCATTGCTTTTCCGCCCGGTTCGCAAGCTATCAGCCGGTACCGACAGTTCGGTGACGCTATGACTACTCCCAGGTCAGTGCTGGTCCGGCGGTGCTGGTCCAGTCAGGCCTGTTTGGCGAAGGCGAGGACGGCGGTGGCGATGAGCTGGACCGAGATCGCGGCCAGCAGGAGACCGCTGATGCGGGTGAGCAGTTCGACGCCGTTGTCGGTGAGGACCCGCTGGATCACCGTGGAAAACCGCATGGCCAGCCAGACCACGATGAACACGGCCACGATGGCCAGGGCCAGGGCCAGGAAGTGGCTGAAGTTGTGCACTTGCCGGGCGAACAGCATGGTGGCCACGATCCCGCCCGGTCCGGCCAGCAGCGGGGTACCCAGGGGAACGAAGGCCACGTTGGTGCGGGCGCGTTCCTCGGAGGTGGGTTCGTTGGCCTTGCCGGTCAGCAGTTCCAGGGCGACCAGCAGCAGGAGCAGTCCGCCCGCGCCTTCCAGGGCGGGCAGGCCGACCCCGAGGTAGTGCAGGATCGTCTGCCCGAACAGGGCGAAGACCACGATCACGCCGAAGGCCACGGCCGCGGCCTGCCAGGCCAGCCGGCGCCGGGTCCGCGGCGACCGGCCCCGGGTCAGGCCCAGAAACAGCGGCACCGTCCCCGCCGGGTCGATGATCACCAGCAAGGTGACGAAGACTTCGGTGAAGAACTTCACGGGATGACCATGGCACATCAAGGCCTGGGATGACCCACCAGTGGACTCGGGCCGCGTCCGTGTCTGGAGGCGCGGGACCTCAGCTGTTGCCGAGCAGGGGCGGCAGGACGGGGCGCGGCTGGGCGCGATCAGCGGGCCGGGTCGCGGCCTGCGGCGCATCTGGGACGCTGGCCGAGACCGCTTCCTCCAACTGGGCCAGCCAGGCCAGGTGACCCTGGAGCGCCTGGCGGCCTTCAGCGGTGAGCCGGAACCACGTGCGCGGTCGGCGGCCGACGGCGCCCTTGCGGACTTCCATGTACCCGGCGTCTTCCAGCACACGGGACTGTTTCGACAGCACCGAGTCGCTGATCCCAGCCGCGTCCCGCAGCGCGGCGAACTCGACCCAGTCCGCGCCCGCCGCCAGCAGCCCGCAGATCGACAGCCGGGTGATCGGGTGAATGAGCGGGTCCAGCCGGGCGGTCATGCCGCCCCGCCGCCCTCTCGCAGGGCCTGGCGGATTCCTCGCAGCCGGGCCTGCACCAGGGCCACCTCCACCACGACCGCGAAGACGGCAACGGTGACCGCGGCCGCGATCTGGCCCCGACGGATCAGGGAGTTCTCGGCCAGGTTGGTGGCCAGGCTCACCACGAGCATCGCGATCAGGGCGGACCGGCCCGGGCGGTAGTAGAAGAGGCCGTCGCGCAGCACCCGCAGGGGCCGGGGCCCCACCTTCATACCGGTGGTTCGGTCCAGGCCCCACAGCAGCAGCAAGCTCACTGGCACGGTGGCGGCCGCGATAGCCCAGTAATAACCCTGGGAAAGGTACCGCGTGGCGAACGGGCCCGCGAAGACCAGTGCGTACCCGATGGCGGTACCGGCCAGGAACCACCGCGGCGGCCGCATCCGGTCCGCCAGCCGGTCCCGCTGCCGCTGCAGCAGGTCCAGCGCGGCCGGGTCCCGGGCCACATCGTCCATTGCGACTCCTCCGGCAAGTACTTTCCACTTAGAAAGTACATGACCGCCTCGCGGGAGGCAAACCGGGCCCGCGGGCAAACCGGGCCTACGAGGTGGGCCAGAACCTGGCTGACCGGCTGCGGGCCCGTGGCTGGCAGGTGCCCGCCCACACGCTGACCGGCACCGCGTCCGGCATCGCGGTCCAGCGCATCGTGGTCCGGCTGGGGGTCAGCCGGGACATCGCGTCGCTGCTGCTCTCCGCCGGGGTGACGGCGGGACTCAGCCGCCGACCGCGGTGGCGCCGGCCAGGATGGCGACCACCGCGGCCACGGCCGGTTCGGCATCCGGGCCGGTCGCGGCCGCGGTGACCTGCTGGCCGCTGGTGGCGCCCAGGCCCATCACGGCCAGCACGCTCTTGGCGCTGACGGTGCGGTCTCCCACGGTCAGCGACACGTCGGCGTCGAACTTGGCCGCCGCCACCGCCAGCTGGCCGGCCGGCCGGGCGTGCAGGTCCCCGGTCAAGGTGACGACCTGAGTGGTGGCCGGTTCAGAGCTTGCGGGCATGCCAGGCCTCCTCGGCGGCGCCGCGCACGGCGTCGATGTCGGCGCCCGCGGCCGCCATGACGGTGGCCGCGACCACACCCTCGATGAACGGGGCGTCCACCAGCTCGACCGGCCCGGGCAGGTCGTCGGGGTCGGCCAGCAGCGCGCGCACGGTCAGCACCGCGCTGCCCAGGTCGGGCACGACCAGCACGCCGGCCCCGCGGTCGGCCTGCTTGATGGCCTGCTCCACCTTGACCGCGCTGGTGCCCAGGCCGCCGTCGTCGGTGCCGCCGGCCGGGATGACCGGCACTGTCCCGCCGGCCACCTGACTGGCCAGCTCGGCGGCGCCGTCGGCCAGCGCGGCGCTGTGCGAGACGAGAACGATCCCTACTGTGGCGTCGGGGTTCATGATTTATCCTGAATCGTGTTCGACATTGCCGAAAGGTTCGCATGATTCAATCGGTGGACCGCGCCGTCCGCATCCTGGCCGTGCTCGGCTCCGGGCCACCCCG
>DASXJM010000191.1:0-1613 GCA_036497405.1 Streptosporangiaceae bacterium
GGGCGTCCACAGCACCGAGAGGTCCTTGGGCCCGGCGTGGCCGCGGCTCAGGTTGTCCCGGTCGTGCCCCACCGCCAGCAGCGTTCCGCCCGGGGCCAGCGCGGCGCCCGCGGCCCGGGCCAGCGCCGTCAGCCGGTCCGCGGGCAGCTGGATGTAAGCGATGAGCACCAGGTCGTAGTGGCTGGGAGTGGGCTGGTAGTCGAGCAGGTCGGCGTGCACCCAGTCCACGCGGACCCCGCGTTCGGCGGCCAGCCCGGCCGCCCGGGCCAGGCCCACCCGGGAGAAGTCCACCGCGGTGACCGTGAAGCCACGCTCGGCCAGCCAGATCGCGTTCCGGCCCTCGCCGGTGCCCAGATCGATGGCCCGGCCCGGCGGCAGCGCGGCCAGTTCCTCGGCCACGAAGCAGTTCGGTCCCGAGCCCCAGACCAGCTCGGGACCCGCGTACCGCTCATCCCAGGCGGTCTGATCCATCGATCTCCTCCTTCGCCCGGCCCGTCTCCACCGTTCGGCGGCCCGTCTCCGCCATTATCGATGCGGCGCCCGCGATGCGATCCCCCGATTCTCTCCAGGCCCCTGACCAGTCAGAATCATGGCTTTTGCCACGCTGATACGGCCTGGCGGTGTTTGGGACCGAATCGTTTGTGTCAGAGTGGAAGGTAAGAGGTTGGCGCGAGGGAGCTGGCGACGGCTATGGAGCCTCTGAGCAGTGACGACCCGGCTGAGATCGGCGGCTATAAGCTGCGGTCCCGGCTCGGGGCCGGAGGCATGGGCCGGGTCTACCTGGCATCGACGCCCGGCGGGCGCCGCATCGCGCTGAAGGTTGTCCGCCCTGAGCTCGGCGATGACCCGGACTTCCGCACCCGTTTCCGGCAGGAGATCGCCGCCGCCCAGCGGGTCCGCGGCCTCTACACCGCCGAGCTGCTCAACGCCGACCCCGAGGCCACCCCGCCCTGGCTGGTCACCGCCTACGTGCCCGGGCCATCCCTGCAGCAAGCAATCAGCGACGGCGGCCCGATGCCCGCCGAGACCGTGACCCTGCTGGTGGCCGGGATTGCCGAGGCCCTGCAGGCCATCCACGGGGCCGGTGTGGTGCACCGCGACCTGAAGCCGTCGAACGTGCTGCTGGCTCCGGACGGCCCCCGCGTCATCGACTTCGGCATCGCCCGCGCGGCCGAGTCCACCAGCGTGACCCGCAGCGGTATCCGGGTCGGTTCTCCTCAGTTCATGGCGCCCGAGCAGATCCGCAGCACCGGGGCCACCCCGGCCGTGGACATCTTCGCCCTCGGTTCGGTGGCCGCCTTCGCCGCCACCGGCCGGGCCCCGTTCGGCGAAGGCGACCCGGCCGCCCTCATGTACCGGGTGCTCAACGAGCAGCCCAACCTGACTGGCTGTTTCGGCCCGATCCGCGACCTCATCGAACGTTGCCTGGCCAAGGACCCGGCCGCCCGGCCCAACCCGGCGCAGATCCTCGACACCTGCCGGGCCATGGCCCAGGGCAACCTGGGCGACTTCAGCGAGTCCTACTGGCCCACCCTGTCCGCCCCGGCCCAGAACGGCACCATGGCCGAGTCCGGCATCCCGTCCCCGCCCCCCGGAAACCGGTCGTCCCCCGG
>DASXJM010000192.1:0-5797 GCA_036497405.1 Streptosporangiaceae bacterium
GAGGAGGACAGATGCCAGCCGTCACCGTTGAGGACACCCTGGTCCTGCCGCGCGTCGCCGAGCCGGATGCGGGCACCGCGGCCGAGCGCCCGGTGCGCACCGTGACCACCGCGCCCAAGGGCTACGAGGGTGAGGGCTTCCCGGTTCGCCGGGCCTTCGCTGGCGTGGACCTGCCGCAGCTGGACCCGTTCATCCACATGGACCAGATGGGCGAGGTCGAATACGCCCCCGGCGAGCCCAAGGGCACGCCGTGGCACCCGCACCGCGGGTTCGAGACCGTCACCTACATGATCGACGGCATCTTCCGGCACCAGGACTCCAACGGCGGCGGCGGACTGATCACCAACGGCGACACCCAGTGGATGACGGCTGGCGGCGGGATCCTGCACATCGAGGAGCCGCCCGAGGAAGTCGTGATGAAGGGCGGCCTGTTCCACGGGTTCCAGCTCTGGGTCAACCTGCCCGCCGCGCTGAAGATGACCACCCCGCGCTACCAGGACATCCGGGCTGGTCAGGTCCGGCTGCTCAGCTCACCGGACGGCGGCGCGCTGCTCCGGGTCATCGCGGGCGAGCTCGGGGGTCACGAGGGCCCGGGCGTGACCCACACCCCGATCACGATCGTGCACGCCACCTTGTCCCCCGGGGCTCAGGTGCGGCTGCCGTGGCGCCAGGACTTCAACGCCCTGGCCTACGTGCTGGCCGGCTCGGGCACGGTGGGCGCGGACCACCGGCCGGTCAGCGCCGGGCAGCTGGTGGCGTTCGGGCCCGGTGACGTCCTCACCGTCGGGGCCAGCGGCCGGCCGGACGGTCCCAGCGACCAGCTGGACGTGCTGCTGCTGGGCGGCCAGCCGATCCGGGAGCCGGTCGCGGCCTACGGGCCGTTCGTCATGAACACCCGGGCCGAGCTGGTTCAGGCGTTCGAAGACTTCCAGGCCGGGCGGCTGGGCAGCATCCCGGCCGAGCGGGCCCAGGTGCCCGCCGAGCCGCACCCGGGTCACGACGTGCTCTGACCAGGCCTGTGCTAGCTGGATAGGCGGGTCAGGCGCAGGGCCAGCACCGGGCAGCCGCTGACGGCCCGGCGGGCCTGCCGCTCCAGCGCCGGTGGCACCGGGCGGGGGTCCAGCAGCGGGTAGCCCCACTCGTCCAGGCTGATCATCTCGGGCAGCAGCTCGGCGCAGGCGCCGTGCCCCTCGCACTCGATGGGGTTGACCTGCAGCTGCTTGGCCGGGCCGGCCCGGTGCGAGCTGGCCTGGTACGAGCTGGCCTGGTACGAGCTGGGCACGTCAGCTCCAGTCTTCATCGCGCACCGCCACTTCGGCGGGCAGGGGCAGGAAGGGCCGCTGGCTGGCCGCCGAGCACAGGCCCTGTTCGTGGTGGCGCAGCTCGGCCGAGAACACCGCCAGCGCGCTGCGGACGAACCGGGCCGATCCGTCCGGGTGGGAGCACGCACCCCGGCCGGTGACCAGCCCGGCCCAGCGCTCCACGTCCGCCCGTACTTCCGGACTCGGCCGCGGGCCGGACAGAGTTGACAGACCTTCGGCAATGCGGGGAAGGCCATTGAGACAGGGCCCGCACTGGCCGGCCGACTCCAGGGCCAGATAGCGGACGACCCGCGCGGCCTCGGCCAGCCCGCACCGGTTGGCGGGCAGGGCCGCGATCACCCCGGCCCCGAGGATGCCGCCGGACGCCGCCATCGCGGCGTTGTCCAGGGTCAGCTCGGCCGCGCGGACGGCCGGGACCCAGGTGCCGTGGTAGCCACCGATCAGCACGGCCCGCGTCCCGCCGTCCAGCCCGTGCGGGCCCAGGTCGGCACCGATCAGCTCGGGTAGCGGCGTGCCGATGGCGGCCTCGACGATCCGGGCGCTGCCGTCGGCGTGGTGGATCGTGCAGAGCATGCTGCCCGGTTCGGCGGCGGTGCCGACCTGGCGGAACCACCGCGGCCCGAACCGGGCCACCAGCGCGATGTGGGCCAGCGTCTCCACGTTCTGGACCAGTGTGGGCGCACCGCCGACCCCGCGCGCGAAAACCCGGGGCGCGGCGTAGGTGGGCAGCGCCAGGCCCCCGTTGAGCAGGTTGACCATGGCGGTCTCCTGGCCAGCCAGGAAGCGGGGCGGGGCCGACGCCAGCCGCACCAGCACCCGGTCGATCCGGGCTGACCAGCGCTCGGACAGGGCCCGGCGCAGCAACTCACCCAGCGGCCCGGCCTCCACCTCGTGCACGTACAGGGCGGCTTCGGTGGCCCCGACCGCCTCGGCGGCCAGCTGCAAACCGTCCAGCACCAGATGCGGGGCCAGCCACAGCAGGGACATGTCCTTGTTGCTGGCCGGCTCACTCTCGGCCCCGTTGCCGACCATGAAGGGGTGGCCGCCCGCCTCGGCCACCGCGGCCATCTTGCGGTAGACCGGGAATGCGGCCCCGCCGCGGCCGGTCAGCCCGGCCGCCTCGAGGTCACCGATCAGCTGCCGCCGGGCGTTGCGATAGGGGACGAACCCGTGCCGGGCCAGGTGATCGCGCAGGCCTTCGGGCACGTTGACGGAGGGCGGCAGCAGCCGGGGCAGGCCATCCGGGCCGAACCCGGGGCCGGGCACCTGGCCCTGCGGGGCAGACATGGTGGGCGCGCTCATTCGGCTTCTGCTTTCACGAGACGGCAGTCGGTTTCCGCGGATCCCCGGGGCCGGGTCCGGGTTGGCTCCGGTTCCGGTCCGGGCTCGGGAGGGAGCGGTTCTTCCCGGCCCGGCCGGAGGCGGCGGCCAGCATCGCGCTGACCCGCTCGGCCCGTGGCACCTCGCGCGCCATCGACACCAGCCGCCAGGCCAGCGCGGCGGCCAGCGCGACCGCGCACCCTACGGCCAGGGCCAGCAGCAGGCCGCTCTGCAGATCACTGCTGGCGCCGATGCTGTGCGCGAAGGCGATCGGCCAGCTCGCGTAGGCCAGCCAGTGCACCGCCTTCCACACCCGGCGGCTGAGCCGGCCACGGATCAGGCTGGTCGCGATGAGAGCCAGCATCAGGTCGAAGGAGATGGCCCCGAGCCCCAGCCAGAACCCCTCGTAGCCCGAGGTGAACGGGATCACGCCGGAGATCAGCGGGATGCTCACGAAACCATCGAGGACCGCGGTGACCACGTGGATGACGATGAACACCACGGCCATCAGGGACAGGTTCCGGTGCAGGTTGGTCACGGCGAACCGGGGCAGGCCGGGAAGACGGCCCTGCCGGTTGACCAGCATGCCCAGCACCATCACCACGGTCAGCAGGACCAGGGCGACCACGCCGGTGGCGCGGCTGGTGTACCAGGGCAAGGTGCTGCTGGTGATCCCGTTCATAGGAGCCAGCCTGGCCGGCCGAGCGCATCCGAACCTGGACGCTTCCTCTGAGCTTCTGCTGAACGGTCAGCGACCGCCATCAGGAGCCTCCGGACGTGGCCTGGCCCGAGCCTGAGCTGGACGTCGGCGTCGACGACGGGCTGCTGAGCCCGCTGCTGGAATTGGAACTACTGGAGTTCGAGTCACTGGAACTGGAGTTGCTGGAACTGGAGTTGCTGGAGCTGGAGCCTGAGTTGCTGGACGTGGAATTGCTGGACGTGGAATTTCTGGAATTGGTGCCTGAAGCGCTGCTGGTGGTGCCGGGCAGGGCCAGCGCGACCGCTCCGGCCGCCAGCGCGCTGGCGACGCCCACCGCCGCGGTGGTGGTGCTGATCCGGCCGTGGCCGCGCCGCCGTGCGGCCACGGCCCGCGACACGGTGTCTCGCTGAGGGCTGTCCATGATTTGAAGTCTCACCTTCCCCGCTGGGCAGCATCTCGCGGGAGTTTCTGAACTGGCTATGAGTGACCGCTTCACGATGCCCGCGAACCTCGCTACATTGACGGCAGGCGGTGGTGGGGAGACCGGCGCCTGAAGTTCGGTACGGCTTGCTGGGTGGGCTTGTTCGACCGTCCGAGACGACCCCATTCCCGTTTTGACGTGCCGAAATCCGGGTAAAACAACCTGGGCCACTGGGGGGACGGTGGCGGAGAGGTACGACATGACAGCAGCTTCGGGCGACCAGCTGCCACCAGAAGAGAACGAAACCGGCGCCGAAACCGCTCAACCCGGCCCACCGGTGCCGGGACCTCGTGAAGAGTTTCTCCGCACGACCAGACAACTGATGCGTGGTTCACGCGCCCTGATCACCGGCGGAAGCGCCGGGATCGGACGGGTCATCGCGGTCGGGCTGGCCAAAGAGGGAGTGGACGTCGCCATCGCCTACTCCCCTGACGAGCCACCCGAGGACGCGGCCCGCACCGCGACTCTGGTCGAGGAGGAAGGACGGCGCTGCGTGACCATGCGCGGCGACCTCTCTGATGAGGACACGTGCCGGGACGCGGTGAACCACGCCGTTTCCGAGCTGGGCGGGATTGACATACTGGTCAACGTGACCGCGCTGCAGAGTGCGGTCACTGACCTGCAGGGCCTGGACGACCAGCGGTGGGAGCGGAGCTTTCGCACCAACGTCTTCAGTTTCTTCATGGCGACCCGGCGCCCCACGACTCACATTCTCCGGCGGCGCAAAGGGCGCCGGCGGCACGTCACGGAAGAGCTCATCCTCAGGAATCTGTAGTCCCTGACGGGCCCGGCCTGACCTCCGGCCGTTCACCAGCGGCCACTCTCCTTTTCAGCGCTTCCGTCCCTGTTACTGAAGAGGCGCGAATCCGTTCTAAGCCCCGGAATCCTTTTCGGTACAAATGCGAACGTTTGCAACTGGTGAGGTTTTTGAGCCGGGCCTTGGGCTGGGCGGCTGGTTCAGGCGGGGCGGGAGGCTGAGCCGGGGCGGGTGTCACCGCGGACCGGCCTGACGCCAGCGAGTTATCCCGGACTCCGGTAGCCGGTGGTGGCGGCCCAGGCCTGCCTGGCACGATGGCAGCCATGACAGACCGCCGCAGCGAAGCGGCCGGCTTCCGGGCCGCTCGCGATCTCCTGCTCCGTCACCGCGCCGACTACGACGCCGCGCGGGCCGAATTCTCCTGGCCCGAACTGGACGAGTTCAACTGGGCCCTGGACTGGTTCGACGTGATCGCCACCGAACATCCGGACCGGACCGCCCTGCGCATCGTGACCAGCCCGGGCGGCGGGCCGAATGGTGAGCACGGCACGCGGATCAGCTATCAGGAGATGTCGCGCCGGTCGGACCAGGTCGCCAGCTGGCTGCGGGATGTGGGGGTCCAGCGCGGGGACCGGCTGCTGCTCATGCTGGGCAACATCGCCCCGCTGTGGGAGGTCATCCTGGCCACGATGAAGCTGGGCGCGGTGATCGTGCCGACGTCGACGCTGCTGGGGCCGGCCGACCTGGCCGACCGGATCGAGCGCGGCGACGTGCGGCATGTGGTGACCGAGTCGGCCCACGTGCCCAAGTTCCGCGAGGTGCCGGGCGACTGGACCCGGATCGCGGTCGAGCCCACCGTGGGCGGAGCGATTGCCGAGGCCATTGGGGCGAACGGTGCTGCTGTGACCGGTGGGATGCAAGGGGCTGGCGGGACGCAGGAAGCTGGCGGGGCTGGCGGGGCTGGCGGGGCTGGCGGGACGCAGGGGACGGCGGCGCGGGGTGGCTGGCTGGCCTACGCGGACTCCTACGGAGCCAATATCGAGTTCACCCCGGACGGGGTGACCCGGGCCACCGACCCGCTGCTGCTGTACTTCACGTCGGGCACCACGGCCCAGCCCAAGCTGGTCCAGCACACCCACGCCTCTTACCCGGCCGGGCACCTGTCGACGATGTACTGGATCGGGCTCCAGCCCGGTGACGTGCACCTGAACATTTCC
>DASXJM010000193.1:0-5670 GCA_036497405.1 Streptosporangiaceae bacterium
GTCTTCTGGTGGGTGTACTCGAACTTGGTCGAGGACCAGACCACCTGCACCTGGTGATCGCGCAGGTAGTTGTAGGCCGTCTTGTTGCTGCGTTTCTCCTTGTCGTCCAGGATGACCCGGACGTCGACCCCGCGCTTGGCCGCCGCCCCGAGGTCGTCCTCGGCGGTGTGGTCGGACAGCTCGTACATGGTCATGTTGATGCTGTGGCGGGCTTGGCCGATGAGGCGGTACACCGCCGAGAAGCCCGCGTTGGGCTCGATGATCAGCGACCCGGCCTGCGACGGCCCGGACGGCACCGAGGCCGACCCGGACCCGCTGGCCGCGCTGGTGCCGGAGTCTATTGTGCTCCCGGTCGTCTCGATCTTGCAGCCGGCCAGCGCCAGCGTCGCGGTGACCAGGACCGTCGCCGCCGACCGGGCGGTGACGGCAGCGAGCACTCGGCGGGGGAGCATGTGGGTTCCCTTTCTGGCGGCCGACCCGGGGTGGTCGAAAGTCGCCCCAGCTATACCCGCGACACAAAAAGTAAGCCGGTTCCAGGGTTTCCGGCTACGTAACGGTCACCCGCGGGGGCAAGATCATCCTGGCCGGTGCGACCGACATTCTGATCGCCCCCCGCCGCCGGCCACCCCGGCCACCCCGGCCGTCCCGGCCTGACCGGCCCGGCCCGACCGCCCCGCCGGGGCCAAGGGTGTCCGCTCCCGGCGAAGCCGCCATCCTTGACCCCACCTGACCTCGGTGTAATCATAATTACATGAGTACACCGCAAGACGGCCCGGCCGAAGAGCCGGCCAGCGCTCACGACGAGAGCGCCACCGACGACAGTGCCAGCAAAGACAGCGCCAGCAAAGACAGCGCCAGCGAGGAAGCCTCCGGCGAGTCCCCCCGCGAGTACCTGCGCGGCTGGTTCACCGGCCGCCTCCCGGCCGGCTGGTTCACCAGCGCCCCGGCCATCGAGGCCGACCGCGAAGAGATCACCGTGGTCGGGGTCCTGCCCGACCCCGAGACCGAGGAAGGCGCGTCCGACGCCGAGAAGGCCGCCGCCGCCGAGGGCCGCATGCGCCGGTTCCGGGAGGAGACGCGGGCCCGCCGGGTCGAGATCGCCCGCGAGGCCGAGCACCGGTTCCGCCGCAAGGTCTCCTGGGGCGTCACCTGCGGCGGCCAGAGCGAGATGTACACGACGCTGTCGGTCCCGGTGATGACCCGCCTCCGCCAGCCCGAACGCCGCGTCCTCGACACCCTGGTCGAAGCGGGCGTGGCCCGCAGCCGCAGCGACGCCCTGGCCTGGTGTGTCCGCCTGGTCGGACAGCACGAGGACTCCTGGCTGGCCGAGCTGCGCTCCGCGCTGCGCCGGGTCGAGGAGGTCCGGTCCGAAGGCCCGCACAACTGACCGTTGGCGGTAAGAGCAAAATAATGCCCCGCCCGCCAATCCTGGACTCAATTCCCGATGGTATAAACCAATAAGCAAAACGGATCGGCAAAGGTCTATACCAAAAATGCGGGTAAGGCCAGCGTCATGAAAGTGTCATGGGCTGGTAAATGGTCTATACCAACTCCGGGCCTGAGGCCAGAATCGTTTCTCAGGGTAGCGCCCGGAGCCATTGTGACGCCGGTTACATGCTCCAATTGAATCGGCGTTTCCGGGGTACACTCCTCCAAACCGCATCTGCTCCCGGGCATATCCATTGCCTGATGGACGCGGATGTGCGGGAGACGTCCCGACGAGGAGGAGTGTCTGTGGTGTACCAGGTGAACGCGGCGTCGGTGGAGTGGAACCCGTCGACGGAACGGCTGCGCGAACTGACCGAGAAAATGCCGAACAGCCAGCTGACCGAATTCGGAAACGTCGCGGTGAAGGCGCGCGTGGATTCGCGGAGCACCAAGTCCACCTTCATCGTCGAGGACTCCACCAACGCCGGTAAGCAGACGATCACCCGGGCCGAATACGACCGCGTCGCGGCGGCCCAGGACGCTTATATCGCCGGCCAGGATGTGGTCGTCGTGGACGGCTATATCGGTCCCGACCCGGACTTCCGGACCAAGGCCCGGCTCATCATGGAGGCGTCCAACGCCAATGTGGCCGGCATGCAGAAGCAGCTCTACTATCCGGTCGGCGACGAGTACGACCCGGAGACCTGGGAGCCGGACACCACGGTCGTCTACACGCCGAACCTGCCGGTCCCCGGCTACCCCAACGACCGGCTGATCGCGGTCGACCTCAACACCAACATCACGCGGGTCATGAACTCGGACTACTTCGGTGAGTCCAAAAAGGGTGGCCTGCGGATGTGGAACAACATCGTCTACAACCGCGGCGGCCTGTCCCTGCACGCGGGCTGCAAGGTGATCCCGGTCGACGGCCGGAACCGGACCGTGCTGATCGTCGGCCTGTCTGGCACCGGCAAGACCACCACCACCTTCACCTCCCAGCTGGGCAGCCGGCCGGCTCAGGACGACTTCATCGCGCTGATGCCGGGCGGCATCGTGCACGCCACCGAGAACGGCTGCTTCGCCAAGACGTTCGGGCTGGACCCGAAGCTCGAGCCGGCCATCTACGGCGCCACCACCAAGCCGGACGCCTACCTGGAGAACGTCTCCGTCGCCGCCGACGGCAAGGTCGACTTCTTCGACACCTCCTACACCAAGAACGGCCGCACGACCTGGCCATTCTCCTATGTTGACCCGTGGCCGGCCGACCAGCTGGAGCCCGCCGAGTTCCTGCTCATCCTGAACCGCAACGAGAACATCGTGCCCGGGGTGGCCCGGCTGGACCGGGCCCAGACCGCCGCCTACTTCATGCTCGGCGAGACCACCGGCACGTCCGCGGGCGGCAAGGACGAGGAAGGCAAGTTCCTCCGGGTGCCCGGCACCAACCCGTTCTTCCCGCGGGACATGACCGACATGGGCAACCGGATGCTGGAACTGCTCGACGAGCATGACCTGAAGGCCTTCGTGCTCAACACCGGGCGGGTCGGCGGCCGCGACGGCCACCCGGACTCCAAGAAGGTCACGATCCCGTTCTCGTCCGCGATCGTCCAGGGCATCGTTGAGGACACCATCGAGTGGACCGCCGACCCCGATTTCGGCTACGAGATCGCCAGGGCGGTCCCGGGCGTGGACGACATCGAGATCCTCCAGCCGCGGCGGCTGTACGAGCGCACCGGCCGCACCGAGGAGTACGACGCCGCCGTCGAGCGGATCAAGCGGGAACGTACGGAGTACCTGGCGTCGTTTGACGGGTTGGACGCCTCGATCGTCAAGTCGATCGGCTGACCTCGCAGGCACTCAGCGCCGGCGCATTACCGGCTCAGTGGGCCGGGAGGCTCCAGGGTTCCGTGCCGCGGAACCCTGGGCGTCCCGGCCTGCGGCGTGTTTCGGCGGTCCAAATTCACCCCGCACTTTGCCGATAGTTCAGCAACGTTGGATACCGTTTCCACAGGTGCGCAGGGTGACAGGAAGGTCTCTGCATGGGATTTCGAAGCCTGATCTACCGGGTCTACGCGCGCAGGCTCGAAGCGTCCCTGTCTCCGGACGCGATCCCGCGGCACGTCGGGGTGATGTGTGACGGCAACCGGCGCTGGGCCCGGTCGGCCGGCCTGCTCGACGTCAGCAGCGGCCACAAGAAGGGCGCCGACAAGATCTTCGAGCTGCTGGAGTGGTGCCGCGAGGCCGGCGTCGAGGTGGTCACGCTCTGGCTCCTGTCCACAGACAACCTGACCCGGCCGCCCGCCGAGCTGGAACCGCTGCTGGAGATCATCGAGAACACCGTGCAGCGGCTGGCCGACGCGCACTGGCACCTGAACCCGATGGGCGCCCTGGACCTGCTGCCCGCCGACACCGCCAACCGGCTCAAGGACGCGGCCGCCGCCACCGCCAGCTACCCCGGGGTGCTGGTCAACGTGGCCATCGGCTACGGCGGCCGCCGCGAGATCGCCGACGCCGTCCGGTCGCTGCTGCTGGAGCACGCCAACCGCGGCACCGCGATTGAGGAACTGGCCGAGATCCTCGACGTCGAGCACATCGCCGAGCACCTCTACACGGCCGGCCAGCCCGACCCGGACCTGGTCATCCGCACCTCCGGCGAGCAGCGCATCGGCGGCTTCCTGCTCTGGCAGACCATCCACTCCGAGTTCTACTTCTGCGACGCCTATTGGCCCGCGTTCAGAAAGGTCGACTTCCTGCGCGCCCTGCGCTCCTACGCCGCCCGCAGCCGAAGATTCGGCGCCTAGCCAGCGGTCAGCTCTGATCGCAGGTGGGCCAGTGGTCCGCCGCCCACGCGGCCCAGTCCGGCCAGCCCGCGGGCGGGGCCGGGATCTCCTCGCCGCGGAGTTCGGCGGCGTCGGGTATCTGGAACTGCTCTCGCCAGGCGTCGACGTCGGCCTCGGTCATCGGGAACGTCCGCTCCGGCGCCGTGGCCTGCCGGTGGGCGATGCGGGCCAGCTCAACGTCCTTGGCGACCGGCAGATAGATCACCTGGCCGTCGACCCCGGCCGATCGGGCCAGCCAGCGCAGGGCCGACCGTTCGTCGCGCCCCCACAGCCCGAAGTCGAGCACCACGCTGGTCCCCACCCGCAGCGCCTGCAGCGCGACCGAGATCAGCCGCCCCTCCAGCACCCAGCGCTTCCCGTCCGCCATCGATTCCCCGAACAGCGGCCCCATCCAGTGATCCGGCGTCAACCGCAACGCCTGATGCGTGGCCGCGAGTTCGGCGGCCCGCGTGGTCTTTCCCGCCGCCGGCAACCCGACCATCAGAAACAACGTGGAACCAGAACGCTGCCACACAGACATGACTCCCTGATCAGACCGACAGGACGCTGATCGGGCGGTACTCCGGCACCGCCGCTAGGCGGCAGTCCGAATCGTCATCGCGCAGCAGCACATGCTCCCACCCTAACCGGCCCGGCCCCGCCTGCCATCGTCGCGATATTCAATGACCGTGACCGGCCAGCACCCGCCGTACTCCGGTTGCCCCCGCCGCTTCCGACCGTGCGGACCCCCCTGGTCCGTGCGGCCCTGCTGGACCACCTGGCCTCCCACCCGGACGTCGCCGTGGCTCCGGGCCGCAGCCCGCCCGCAGGGTGGCGTTCTCATGTACGCATTGGTCCCGTTGCCGACACTCGTGTGTGCGCAAAGGGATCAGTGCGTACATTGCCGTCGGGAGTCATACGTGACCGCAGGTCTCCCGCGAGGTCTCCCGCGCCCCGTCAGCCACACCAGCCACGGCCGTCTCGGCCCGGGTAGCGACCTGGCCACCCGGGCCGTGGTCCCAACCGTCATGGCCGCCCCGCACGCCCGGACCCGAACCCGCGCGGCCAGACCCGGCGCGCCGCAGGCCACTTGCCCGGGCCGTTGGCCAATTCGCTGAGCCGGTCGAGGCGGCTCGCCGTACCCTGCGGCGGTGCGGCCCGGCGTCGGGTGAGTGGTCCGACCAAGCGAAATTTAATGTTTAAAAATCGTTTGAATGGGCCACCAGCCAGACCCGAGTCCGGGCAATCGGACTTTGTGGGTGTAAGCGGGCGGGGTTTGGGCACCGAATAGGCCGGCGTGTCGCCGCAAAGGCCTGCTACAGCCGCCTCACCTGGAGTTTCCTAGCTTGTAGCCTTCTCGGTATTTCCAGAGTGGTGGTTATCCAGGTACCTTCGAAGTGCGGGCGGTAAGCGCCGCTCGCGGGAA
>DASXJM010000194.1:0-4733 GCA_036497405.1 Streptosporangiaceae bacterium
GCTAGTCGCGGGGCCGGGGCGGGATCAGGCCGAACTCGCGGTGCAGGCGTCCCCAGAACGCGTCCCGCAGCCACTCCCGGGCCTCCTGGTAGGCCCGCAGCGACAGGCCCAGCTCCTTCTCCGCCTCGACCAGGAGCTCCTTGTCGATGACCGGGGGCAGGATCGGGCCGGGCAGCAGGTCCCGGATGTTGTCGGTGCCCCGGGTCAGCAGCCACTTCTGGGCCACGTGCTCGCCGGCCTCTTCGACCCGGACCCGCTCCGGGCCCAGCCGGGAGGCCAGTTCGGCGCTGGCGCTGGCCGCCCCGGGAGGCTCGTGGATCTCGGGCACGACCGGCGGGCTGGGCGGGTCGGCCGCCGGGACCTGGCTGCCGGGCGCGGGCGCGCCCGGTACCGGGAAGGCCAGGTGCGGGGACTTGCTGGGCGGGCGGGGCGGCGTCCGGTCCCCGAACAACTGGGCCGGAGACGGCACGGCACTGCCGGGCGGCTCGTCCGGGGCCGCCGCCGACGGCTGACGGGTGAAGTACGGGCGGACGAACGCGGTGTCCAGGACTTCGACGGTGTCGGACTCCCAGACCAGGCGTTCGGCCTGGTTGGTGCCGTAGGGCGGGTCGATGCCCCACAGGTGGACCCGGACCCCGTAGGCCTGGGCCGCCTCGACCGCGGGCACCATGTCCTCGTCCCCGGCCACCAGCACCGCGTCGGTGATGGCCCGGTGCCGGGCCAGTGCCTCCATGTCGGCGCGGATCTGGGCGTCTACGCCCTTCTGCTGGCCGCGGGCGTTGAGGTTGCCCAGGCGCAGCTTGACCTGGGGCAGCTGGGCGATGACCCGCTGGTCGATGGTGGGCACCCGGTCCCGGGCCGCGTCGTACCAGTAGACCCGGAGCAGCTCGCCGCGCACCAGTTCGTCGGCGTGCTTGCTGATGGCCGAGATGAGCGGGACCGCGTCGACCCGGAAGTCCCGGCGCGAGCTGGTGCCCAGCAGCAGCTCGCCCGCGGCAGCGAAAATGTAGCCCACGTCCACCATCACGGCGTAGCGGGCCAGCAGCGGGACCGGTGCTCCGTATTCGCTCATCTTGATCCGACTCTAGGCCAGGACCTGTGGTGGCCGGGCCACCGCCGCGCGCGGTGCCAGCATGTGGTCAGGAATCGGAGACTTCGTAACTGGCTGGGTCAAACCTCCGGGTTTGCCAGGCAAAAACCCAGGTGAAGTCGGGCCAGAGGGTGACGTTGCGGCCACCCGAATCCAGGTACCAGCTGCGGCAGCCGCCGGTCTCCCATACCGTTTTGCGCATCTTCCGCTGCAGGGTCCGGTCGTAGGCGGCCTGGGCCCCGGGTCGCACCTCGACCCGGGCCGCGCCCCGTTCCCGGGCGTAGCGCACGGCGCCGGCCACGTACCGGATCTGGGCTTCGATCATGAACACCTGCGAGTTGTGGCCGAGCCCGGTGTTGGGCCCGGTGAGCACGAACAGGTTCGGGAACCCGGGCGCGGTGGTGCCCCGGTACGCGTCCGGCCCCGTTCCCGAGCCCGTTCCGCTGGTCCACTGCTGGGCCAGCGAGACCCCGGCCTGGTTCCAGATCCGCTGGGCGACCGGGAAGTCGGTGACGTGGAAGCCGGTGCCGAAGATGATCGTGTCGGTCTCCCGCTCGGTGCCGTCCCGGCTGACGATCGACTTGTCCCTGATCTCGGCGATGGCGTCGGTCACCAGCGCCACGTTGGGCTGGGTCAGGGCCGGATAGAAGTCGTTGGAGAGCAGGATGCGCTTGCAGCCCATCCGGTACGACGGGGTCAGGCGGGCCCGCAGCAGCGGGTCCGGCACCTGCCGGGCCAGGTGGCGGAGGGCGATCTTTTCCGCGGCCCGCATCAGGGCCGGGCGCTTGGTGAACCCCAGCGCGTAGCTCTCCCGGCCCCAGTAGAGGCCGGTCCGGGCCGCCTTCTGGGTCAGCGGCAGGTTCCGGAACAGCCACTGCTCGGCCGGGGTGATGGCCCGGTCCCGGCGCGGGATGATCCACGGCGGTGTGCGCTGGTACAGGTCGACCCGGCCGGCCTGCGGCTGGATCCGGGGCACGAACTGGATGGCCGAGGCCCCGGTGCCGATGACCGCGACCTTGCGGCCGGTCAGGTCGTGCTGGTGGTCCCAGGTCGCGGAGTGGAACACCGTGCCCGCGAAGTTCTCCCGCCCGGGCAGGTCCGGGATCATCGGGTCGGCCAGCGGCCCGGCCGCGCTGACTAGGAACCGGGCCGTCAGCGGCGGGCAGCCACCGGCGGCGCCGCCGCGGAACTCCAGCCGCCACAGCTGGCCGTCGGGGTCCCAGCGGGCCGCGGTGACCTCGTGGCCGAACCGAATGTGCCCGGTAACCCGCTCGCTGGCCGCGACCCGGTTCAGGTAGGCCCAGATCTCCGGCTGCGGGGAGAAGCTCCGGGACCAGCCGGGATTCGGCGCGAACGAGAAGCAGTACAGGTGCGAGGGCACGTCACAGGCCGCGCCCGGGTAGGAGTTGTCCCGCCAGGTGCCGCCCAGCGCCTCGTCGCGTTCCAGCAGCACCAGGTCGTGCAGGCCGGCCCGCTTGAGCCGGGCCGCCATTCCGATCCCGCCGAAGCCGGAGCCGATGATGGCCACGCTGAAGTCGGGCATCATGCGGCGTCTCCGGCCGCGGGCCCGATCAGGCCGGCCTTGCGCCAGATGCGCCGGCTCAGCCGGGACGACATCAGGCCGGCCGCCGTGAACGTCTCCACCGCCTGGCGGGCGAACCAGGTCTTGGACTCGCGCCAGTGCGGGTTCTGCTGCGCGACCCGCTGGGCCTGCTTGGGGTCCAGGCCGACCTTGGCGTAACAGCCGGGATGGATCAGCCGCTCGGTGGCGTGCAGGGCGACCAGGGCCAGCGCCAGCCGGCTGTAGGCCCGGGTCAGGGGCCGGCGCTGGGGCCAGTCCCGGATCAGTTCCTCGCGGGCGTAGCGCATGTGCCGGGCTTCCTCGGTGACGTGCAGCCGGGCCACCGCCCGGGTCAGCGGCTCGAGGTCCTCGTCGACCATGATCTCGCGCTGCATCTGGTCCAGCAGTTCCTCCACGAACAGGGCACCGGCGAACGTGAGCGGCCCGTTGGAGGTGGTCTTGAAGAACCGGCCCAGGAACCGGCCCACCCGGTCCAGCGGGTAGTAGGGCGCGCCCATCCTGGTCACGAACCGGGCGAACATCACCGAGTGGCGGCACTCGTCGCCGATCTCCGTGTACGAGTACTGCACGTGGTTGGTGGTCGGGTCCAGGTCGTAGGCGTGCCGGATCAGCATCTGCATGAGGATGGCCTCGAACCAGATGCCGACGCAGGCGACGCTGGCCACCTCCTGGCGGGACAGCTCCTTGCGCTGGGCCTCGGTGAGCTGGTCCCACAGCTCGGTGCCGTACAGCGACACCCGGTGGGGCGGGATCGCGTACCGGTCGGGGTCGACCGGCGTCTCCCAGTCGATCGTGGTCAGCGGGTCGTAGGACGCCTTGGCCGAGGAGCGCAGCAGGCGCCCGGCGATGTCCTCGCGCTCGGTCACGCGCAGGCTGGCTGTACTCATGCGGGCAGCTCCTTCTGATACTGGTCCTTCTGGTGCCGGTCACGCAGGCCAGCCGCCAGCGCGGCCCCGGAGAACTGGTCGTGGCGGGCCAGCCGGCCGACCCGGGCGCTGACCGCCCGGTCCAGCAGCCCGGGCGCGTGCCGGGCCAGCCGCCGCGCACCCTGGCCCGGGCCGGTCGAGGCCACATCCCGCGGCGGCCGGCCGGCCGCGGCCGCCGAGACCGCGGTCAGCACGGTGTCCCGGACCTGCTCGGCCGGGACCAGCCCGTCCAGCGACACCCCGGCCGCCCGGGACCGGTCGTGGATCGGGGTGTCCACGTAGCCGGGGTAGACCGTGGTCACGTCCAGATGGGTCCCGTACTCCAGCCGCAGCACGTCGGCGTACGCGGTCAGGGCCCGCTTGGACACGGTGTAGGCCGCCGTGAACGGCATGGTCACCCCGGCCAGCAGCGACGCGGTGATGACGACCCGGCCCCGGCCCCGGCCGCCCGGCCGGCCGGGGGCGCTCCCGGCCAGCAGGGCGGGCATGGCCGCCGCCGTCACCCGCCACGGCCCGAGCAGGTTGACGTCAAGGGCTTCCCGGACCTCGGCGTCGGGGGCGTGGCCCACGTCGACGGCGGGCCCCACCCCCGCGTAGTGGATGAGGATGTCGAGGCCGCCGCCGAGTTGCCCGGTGGCCTCGCCGACCGCCTTGGTCACCTGCTCGTCGCTGGTGACGTCGCAGGCCAGGACGCCGTCGCCCGGAACCCGGTCCAGCCCCACGGCCTCGGCGCCCAGGAACTTGAGCACCCGCAGCGTCGCCGACCCGAACGCGCCCGAGGCCCCGGTGACGATGGCGGTCTTCCCAGCCAGAGCCCGGCTCTCCGCCAGCCCCTTCAGGGTCTTGCGAGTCACGAGACTCCCTTCACCAACCCCCACACCCATCAGCCCCCGGAGACTTCAGGCCGAGCCAGCCCCACCGAACCTCGTCCAAGCCCGCCCCCTCGCTCGAAACATTACAATGATCATTGTCTCAATGCAACGAGTAAGTGTCTACCCTGCGTAAGGTTGTCTCCATGGCCGAATACCGGATCGACGAGCTGGCCCGCCGGGCCGGCGCGACCGTGCGCAACATCCGGGTGTACCAGGACCGCGGCCTGCTCCCACCGCCGCGCCGCGACGGCCGGGTCGGCATC
>DASXJM010000195.1:0-5573 GCA_036497405.1 Streptosporangiaceae bacterium
GTCTTGTGCCCGGCGTTCTGGGTGTAGTCGAGCCGGGCGTGACCGCCGCGCTGCTGGCGTTCCCACTTCCAGCTGACCAGGTCGGGCACGGCATCGCCGATGGCGTGGGACAACTGCTCGGCCCAGTCGCTGGTCTCCTCGGAACTGGGCCCGGGCCGGATCGGGATCCAGATCTGAATGCCACGCTGCCCGGTGACCTTGGGCTGACCCCGGACCCCGAGGTGGCCCAGGGCGGTGCGGTGCAGCCGGGCCAGCACCAGCAGGTCGTCCCAGCTGGTGCCGGTGCCGGGGTCGATGTCGATCAGCACGTAGGTGGGCTGGTCCGGCCGGTCGGCCCGGGCCGTCCAGGCGTGCCACTCCAGCGCGCCGTAGTTGGCCGCCCAGACCAGGGCGGCCGGCTCGTCCACGACCAGGTAGGTGTCGGCCTCCCCGGCCTTGCGCCCGGGCCGGTGCCAGCGCGGCAGCCAGTCCGGCGCGTGCTCGGGCAGTTGCTTGTTCCAGAATCCCTGGGTCCCGGCCCCGCCCGGGAACCGGTTCATGTTCAGCGGCCGGCGTTCCAGGTAGGGCAGGGCCACCGGCGCGATGCGAGCCGCGTAGGCGATGAGCTCCCGCTTGCTGACCGCCCGCTCACCCTTCCGGCCGCCCCCGGCCCGCCGGGCCGGGAACAGCTCCTTGTCCAGGTTGGTCAGCTTCAGCCGCCGCCCGAACACCTCCCAGGTCCCGGCCGGGCCGAGGTCTTCGAGGGCGGCCAGTTCGTCCTCGCTGGCCGGAACGATCTGGCCCGCTCCTTCGGGGTCGTCGTCATCGCGGGCACTTTTCGACGTGACCTTCGATCGATTTCTGGGTTTGGGTTCGGGTTTGCTGGTGGTCCTGGATTCGCCGCTGGGTCTCGGCTGACTTCTCTTGCTGTTATCAGATGACCCGATGACGCGCCGCCCGGAGCCGCCGCGGGCCGCCGTATCGGCCGGGACCGAGGCCTGGTCCGGCGGCAGGTCCGACCGCCACATGCGGTCCGGGTCGGCCTTGACCTCGTCGTTGGTCCGGCCGCTGAGCACCGACTTCGGGTGGTCCTCGGGGTCCCAGCCCTTGACCGCGTACTCGTCGTGTTTGTGGAACAGCAGCCACTGCTCCTTACCGGGCTCACCCGGGCCGCCGCCGGTCCCCCCGCGCCCGCCCGTGCGGATCAGGATGAACCGGCCCTTGAGCTTCTCCCCGTAGACGTCGGCGTGCAGTTCGCCGTCCCGGACCGCCGCGGCGGCGTCGTCGGCCGCGTGCAGGTCCCAGGTACCGGTGTCCCACACGATCACGTCGCCCCCGCCGTACTGGCCGGACGGGATCACGCCCTCGAAATCGATGTACTCGATCGGATGGTCCTCGACGTGGATGGCGGCGTGCTTGACGTCCGGGTCCAGCGTCGGCCCCTTGGGCACGGCCCAGCTGGCCAGCACCCCGTCGATCTCGAACCGCAGGTCGTAGTGCAGCCGCCGGGCCCGGTGCCGCTGGACCACGAAACGCGGTCCGGCCGGCGGCTTGGCCGCGCCGGACTTCTGGCCGTCAGCCCGGCCCGAGGGCTCGGGCGTCTTCCCGAAGTCCCGTTTCCGCTCG
Source organism: Streptosporangiaceae bacterium (assembly GCA_036497405.1). Lineage (GTDB taxonomy): Bacteria > Actinomycetota > Actinomycetes > Streptosporangiales > Streptosporangiaceae > Bog-532. Next base: position 1,606 of record DASXJM010000195.1, read on the forward strand.
TAGGAGGCGAGCCGCTGCTTGGCCGGCTCGTGGGCCGAATCTTCGCGGGCCGCTTTCTTTCTCGGCGCCATGATCACCCCGTTCCCCCGGCCCGCCCCGGTCACACCCCAACCGGTCTACACTCCCCGCACATGACGGGACCGGTTCTGCCCGCGTCGGGTAACGCGCGCGTCTGCGCCGCGGTGTCGCTGGGCTGGCAGGTGGCCAAGCTGTACCACTCCCCGGTCCACGCCGGAGCCGCCGCCGACCCGCACCGGGGCCCGCGGCTGCCGGGCATCTCCGGCTTCCCGGACGCGACCCGCTCCAAGTGGCTGGCCGAGCAGGTCGACGCGACCGTGGCCGCCCTGCTGCCGATGCCGCCGGGCACCATCACCGACGCCCTGGGCCAGGTGATCGGCCTGCTCGGCGACACCGGGCGGAACCGGGACGCCACCCTGGACGCGGTGTTCACGCTGCACTGCCGGTTGCTGGAGTCGCTGACCGTGGCCGACTTCCGGCTGGGCAAGGCCTACGGCCTGGGCCGCTCCCTGGCCGAGACCACGCTGGTGCCCGCGGCGGCCGCCGCCGACGACCTGGCCGGGGCGTTCGGCGAGCTGCTGTCGGCCGGGCGGGTGGCCACGATCAAGGACTGGCTGGTCGAGCTCAAGACGATGCTGCCCGACCACGCCGCCTACGCGGTCTCGGCCGGGCTGACCGACTGGCAGCAGTGGGTGGCGGCGCCACGGGCGGCCACCGACTGGCGCGGCGCCCAGCTGGAGATGCGGGTCCAGGGCCAGCTGTGGCGGGGCCTGATCACCGGCGAGAAGGCCGCGTCCGACATGCTCAACCTGGCCGGCTACCTGACCGCGGCCCGGCAGATCGCCAAGCGCGCGATCATCGCGGCCCGCTGGCCGATCCTGATCGCGCTGCTGGCCACGGCGGGCGTGATCGTCACCGTGCTCACCCTGCACAGCGTGTCGCCCACGGCCCGGCTGGTGGCCGGGCTGGCCTGGGTGGGGGGCACGCTGGCGGCGGCGTTCAAGGCATCCGGGTCCCTGCTCGGGTCGGCGGTCAAAGGCGCCGAAGGCTGGCTGTGGCAGACCGAACTGGATGAGTCGGTCGCCACCGTGGCCACCCGCATGCCGCCCCCGGCCCAGCACCGCCGGGTCACCGGCCCCCAGGTCGGCGCGATGACGTTCAGCGCCGCGGCGACGTTCGCGGACGCGGACAGCCCGCCCGCTACTTGAGGATGTTCACCGCCCGGGACACCACCAGCGCCACCACCACGATCGACACCATGGTCTGCAGCGTCATCGCGGCCTTGGCCCACCGGGTCATCGGCATGGTGTCGGTCGGGCTGAACGCGGTGGCGTTGGTGAAGGCCAGGTAGGCGTAGTCGAAGTAGTTCGGCTCCCAGTCCTTGGGGGCCAGCTCCGGATCGCTCATCTGCGGGAACATGAAGTCCGGGCATTGATGGGTGCCGTGGGCCCGGGCGGCCGGGCCGCCGCGGTCCAGTTCCCAGTACCACCAGGAGAACACGATCACGTTGGTGAGCCAGATGACCGCGCCCGAGCCCAGCAGCGGCCCCGCGCTGTTGCCCAGCGTGCCCTGGATCAGCCCCATCACCAGGCGCACGGCCGACCAGGCGTTGGCCGCGCTGAGCAGTGCCGTCGCGACCATGCTGACCGCGCGCAGCAGGGCCGACTCCCGGTCGATGCGCATCTGGCGTTCCAGACCGACCAGGACCAGCAGCAGGGCCCCCTCCAGGGCGGGCAGGATCCAGGTCGGCCGGAACAGGACCAGCCGCCCGGACAGCGGCCACTGCAGGAACATCGCCGCCGTGACCGCGAGGACGATGTGCCAGCGCGGCTCGCCCCTGGTCTCCCGCCGCCAGGCCGGGATGAGGGTCTTACGCAGTTCCAGGCCGAGCATCTGCAGGTCGGAAACGTGGGCCGCACCGCTGGCGACGAGCGATTTCTCCAGCTCGAAGATCCGCTTGTGCAGGGCCATGATCCCGGTCAGCACGTCCTGGAAGTTGCCGTCCGGGGGCGGATCGCGGGGCGGGTCCTGGGCCGGGCCGGGGGTCGGCTCAGGGGCCGGCTCCACCGGTGCCGGTGCGCTTTCTTCTGGCATCTCCCCAGTGTGGCCCGGACCGGCGGCCGGGTTGACCTAGGGCGCGCCGGGGTCGCCGGACGGCACCTTCAGGGTGGTGGTCAGCGACACCGGCTCCCCGCCCAGCTGCGGGAACCCGTTCGCGCCCCAGGTCACCGGCTGGGCGTAGACGGCGCGCTCCAGCCCGCAGTTCCCGGCCGAGTCGTTGACCGCGTGGAACACCATCCAGGTCTGCCTCCCGTCCGGTGAGGTGAACCACCCGTTGCTGGCCGGGGCGTAGATCCCGGCCGTGGTGTTGCTGTGGAACACCGGGGTGGCCGACTTGGTCCACGAGGAGGCGTTCAGCAGGTTGGCGTGGGTGGACGCGGACAGCAGGCCGAGGGCGTAGTCCGGGGTCCAGCAGCCGGACGCCGAGTAGGTGATGAACACCTTGTTCCCGTGCACGATCGGCTCGGGCGACTCGTTGACCAGAACCCCGACCGTGCCGGCCTGGGTCTCCCAGGAGTAGGTCGGCGTGCTGAGCAGGGTCCGGTCCCCGGTGATGGTCCACGGGTTGGCCAGCTTGGCCAGGTAGATGTTCTGCACCCCGTTGGTGCCGCCCGGCCAGCCGGACCAGGCCAGGTACAGCTGCCCGTTGGGAAGTTGCAGCGGCGACGGGTCGATGGACCAGTCCCCGCCCGGCGTGGTCAGCTGCCCCTTCCAGGTGTAGGGGCCGAGCGGGTCGCTGGCCTGCAGCACCTGCAGCCGGTGGTGGTCGTTGTTGCCGTCGTCGGCGGTGGTGTAGATGTACCAGGCGCCGTTGATGTGGTGCAGTTCCGGCGCCCACCACTCACAGCACGGCGACCCGGACCGGCCGCCGGTCCAGACGGTGGTCTTGGGGGCCGCGGCCAGGGACTTGATCGACCGGGCCTGCCGGATGGTGATGTTCTTGCCGTCGGGGGCCAGCTGGGTGAAGTAATACCAGCCGTGGTAGGTCAGCACCGACGGGTCCTGGCCCGGTCCCAGCACCGGGTTACTGAAGGTCCTGGCCGCTGGCGCGCTGGCCACCGCGGGGGCCTGGGCGTTGGCCGCGGCCGGGCCGCCCGACGTGATCATCGAAGTCAGCAGGGCCGTGGCTCCGGCCACCGCCACCGCTATCCCAGCAACTCTGCCTCTGCCTCTGCCTCGCATAATGGCCATACGAACAACCCTCCCCCCGTTTCCTCATGAAAATCAACCAGCTACCCCACATTGGCACACCGTGGGGTTGGGGGCCGCGGCGGCTTCGGGCCGGATGGGTTCCGAGCGTTCGCACCGAACCGCATCGAATGCGCGTTTGCTGCTGCTCTTACCGCATCGAATGCGCGATTGATGCGGTATCGAACGGCCCCAGTTGCGACGGAGCACCGCGTGCGGGATGCGCACAAGTGGACGTAATTCGGACGATATGGGGCGTGTAGGGCTTGCTATCGCCGCGCGGATTGCCAACAATTTTGCTGACAGAGGAGTGGGCGTTGGTCGGGCCATGCTGATCTCCAGCGTCCCCGTCCTGGCTCGGCCGACCAGCCCACCCCAACGACTTTCTGGAAGGAGACGGATGAACTCCGTGATCGTGGCGGTGCTGGGGCTGGGCGAGGCGGGGTCGGCGTTCGCGGCCGGGATGCTGGCCCACGGGGCCGAGGTCCGCGGGTTCGACCCGGCCGAGGTGGTCGTGCCGGCCGGGGTGGCCGACTGCATGACGGCCGCCCAGGCGGTCGAAGGCGCCGACGCCGTGATCGCGCTCACCCACGCGGCCCAGGCCCTGGACGCGGCCGAGTCGGCGGTCGGGCACCTGGGGGACGGTGCTTTCTATGCCGACTTCGCCACCGGTGATCCGGGACTCAAGCGCGATATCGCCC
>DASXJM010000196.1:0-11022 GCA_036497405.1 Streptosporangiaceae bacterium
CCCGCCGGTCACGACCCAGGGGCCCCCGCCGCCCCGGACGACATCGCCTTCCAGCTCTACACCAGCGGCACCACCGGACCGCCCAAGGGCGCGATGTTCACCAACGGGTCCAACCTCCGCGTCCTGCTGGACGACATCTCGGTGGCCTGGGGTTTCACCCCCGGCGACGTGAGCCTGGTCTGCATGCCGCTGTTCCACATGGGCGGCCTGGCCTGGGCCCTGGCCGGGATGGCCCGGGGCGCACGCCAGGTCATTGTGCGCGACTTCGCGCCCGGGCCGGTGCTGGCCACCATGGCCGCCGAACACGTCACCATGGCTTTCTGCGTCCCCACCATGCTCAGCGCCCTCAGCGCCGCGGCCCGCGACCCCCGCCCCGAGGCCCTGCGCCAGATGGTGTACTCCGGTGCCCCCATCAGCCCCGCCGGCCTCCAGTCCGCCCGGCAGGCCCTGGGCTGCGACTTCGTCCAGATCTACGGGCTCACCGAGGCCACCGGCGCGTTCGCCCAGCTGTCCGCGGCCGAGCACGCCGACCCCGGGCACCCCGAGTGGCTCCGTTCGGCCGGGAGCCCCTACCCCTGGGTCGAAGTCCGCGCCATCGACCCCCAGACCAGCCAGGACGTCGCCGCCGGGCAGATCGGCGAGATCTGGACCCGGTCCGCGCAGAACATGGCCGGTTACTGGCACCAGCCCGAGCAGACCGCGGCCGCCCTGACCGACGATGGCTGGCTGCGCACCGGTGACCTGGGGTACCTCGACACCGGGCAGCGGATCTACCTGGTCGACCGGGCCAAGGACATGATCATCACGGGCGGGGAGAACGTGTACCCGGCCGAGGTGGAGAAGGTGCTGGCCGCCCACCCCGCGCTGGCCGAAGCGGCGGTGATCGGCGTGCCCGACGACCGCTGGGGGGAGACGGTCAAGGCCATCGTGGTGGGCCGCCCGGGCCACAGCCCCGACGCCGCCGAGGTGATCGCGTTCTGCCGGGACCAGCTGGCCCGGTTCAAGTGCCCGACCAGCGTCGACGTGGTGGACGCGCTGCCGCACACCGCCACCGGCAAGGTGGTCAAGCCGATGCTGCGCGAGCGCTACTGGCAGGGCCATGACCGCCGCATCCACTGAGCAGGCCCGGCCCGGCGCCCCGGCGACCGACGCCCCCACCAAGGGGGACCGGACCCGGCAGCGCCTGCTGGACGCGGCCGCCGCCGAGGTGGCCCGGCACGGGCGGGCCGGCGCCAGCCTGACCGCGATCGCCGCCGCCGCCGGGCTGAAGCCGGGCAGCATCTACTTTCACTTCGGCTCCCGGGACCAGCTGATCGACGCCATGCTGCAAGCGGGGGTGCGTGAGTCCCTGATCCGGCTGGACCGCGCGCTGGCCGAAGCCGCCCGCCCGGACCAGGACGGTGACCCGCGGGCCCGGCTGCGGGCCGCGATCCGGGCCCACCTGGCCGCGCTGCACGACCTGCGCGACTACGCGGCGGTGGTGCTGGCCCCCGCGCTGGCCCTGGACGGCCCGCCGGGCACGGAGTTCCGTGACCTGCGCCGGGCCTACCTGCGGCAGTGGTCGGGGCTGGTCGAGCAGGCTCAGCGGGCCGGAGTGCTCGCGGCCGGCGTGCCCCCGCCGGTCGTGCGGGACCTGCTGCTGGGCGCGCTGAACAGCGCCGGCCTGGCCGGGCGCCCGGTCGCCGCGACGGCGGCCGCCGCCGAAGCACTGATCATGATTCCGTCCGCGCCCCGGTGACCGGCCGCTTATCTGCGGGAGATCTTCTATGCCTAATGTCGACAACGTCGGGTCCGAGCAGGTGTTGCTGGCCCGCCGCCTGTACGAGGCGCTGGCCGCCGGGGACGCGGACCGGCTGCGCGACCTGCTGCACCCGTCGTTCACCGGCCACACCACCGAGGGCCTGCCGCTCGGCCTCGGTGGTGAGTACGGCAGCCCCGAAGCCATGACCGAGGACTTCTGGTGGGCCATCGGCCGCCACTACCGGGCCCAGGCCGAACCGGGTCAGTTCCTGGCCCTGGCCGACGGCGGCCTGCTGGTGCTCGGCCGCTACACCGGGACGGCCCGGGACGGCGGCGGCGGTCTCGACGCCGCGTTCGCCCACGTGCTCCGGTTCACCGACGGGCGGATCAGCGAGCTGACCCAGTACACCGACAGTGCCCGCTGGGCCGGGGCGCTGCCCGCGGCCAGCGCGGGCCAGCGTGACCTGCGGATCGTCCGCTACCAGGTGGATCAGGGGGTGGCCACCATCCAGCTGGACCGCCCCGCGGCCGGGAACGCCATTGACCTGGACCTGGTCGAGGACTTCTACGAGGCCGTGTTCCGGGCCGGCGACGATCCCGCGGTGCGGGCGGTGCTGCTGTGCGGGGCCGGCCGGTCCCTGAGCACCGGCGGCGACCTGGCCATGCTCGCCGGGCTGGAGAAGGGGGCGCTGCCGGGCCGGCTGCGCCAGATGATCGACCTGTACCACCTGGCCCTGGACCGGCTGACCCGGATCGACGCGCCGGTGGTGTGCGCGGTGCGCGGGGCCGCGGCCGGCGGCGGGCTGGGGCTGCTGCACGCCGCCGACGTGGTCATCGCGGCCGAGGACAGCAAGTTCGCCCTCGGATACGCCGCCCTCGGCCTGCCCTCGGACGGCGGCAACACCTGGTTCCTGCCCCGGCTGGTCGGCCTGCGCCGGGCCCAGCAGCTGATGCTGCTCAACCGGGTGCTGACCGGTCCCGAAGCCCTGGACTGGGGCCTGGTCACCGAGCTCGCGCCCGCCGGTGAGGTGGAGGAGCGCGCCCGCCAGCTGGCCCGCCAGCTCGCGGCCGGTCCGACCCTGGCCTTCGGCCGGATGAAGCGCCTGCTCCGCGACTCCTGGGCCAATGACCTGCCCGGCCAGCTCAGCGCGGAGACCACCCAGATGGCCGAGGCCGGGGCCAGCGATGACGCCGCCGAGGGTATCGCCGCCTTCATGGCCAAGCGTCGCCCGGCTTTCCACGGGCGTTGACGAATGTTACAAACAGGCCACTGACCTGCAATCTTCTCCTTTCCGGGCAAGACGGGCAGCTAAGATCGTCCGGTTACCCCCGCCGACCAGCCCCAAGGCCCTCCGTCATGACCTTTCACACGCTGACCCCGCACCGGTTGGTGGTCGCCGTGTTCCTGATGGTCGTCGGCATCGTGCTCATGGTCGTCGCCCAGCGGCGCGGCTGGCGGCCGTCGCTGCTGACCACCCTGGTCCTGGCGGCCGTGCTGCGCGCGGGGATGCTGTTCCTGGCCTGGCACATCCGGCCCTACGACCTGTACCAGGACTTCTGGCACGCGGGCCTGTCGACCCTGCACCACCAGGATCCGGTCCTGAACGCCGTCCGGCACCAGGGCTGGGCCTCCCTGCCCACCTACACGTTCCTGCTCGCCGGGGCGGCCTGGACCGTCATCCACCTGCACTGGTCCTGGCTGATCGTGGCCCGGGTCCCGGCCATCCTGTCCGACCTCGGGGTGGTGGTCGTGGTCGGCGCCCTGGTCACCGCGACCGGCGGGTCCCGCGAGGTGGCCGCGCTGCGCCGCTTCCAGTACGCCTGCAGCCCGGTCGCCATCCTGGTCAGCAGCGTGCACGGCCAGCTGGAGCCGTTCTGCCTGTTGTTCGCGTTCGCCGCGTTCGCGGTGGTGCTCAAGGGCGGTCAGGGCATCAGCGTCCGGCGCACGCTGGCCGGGGGCGCGCTGCTGGCCGTGGCCATCTCCGGCCAGAGCTGGCCGGTCCTGTTCCTCCCCGCCCTGCTGATCGCGCTGCCGTCGTGGCGCCGGCGGCTGCAGGGGCTGGCGGGCACGGCCGGGGCCGGGGCGGTGCTGTTCCTCAGCATGCCGCTCACCGTGGGCACCCCGGTCAGCGCCATGCCGCATCTGATCAAACGCATGGTCAGCAACCAGCCTCCGATCGGGACCTGGGGCTGGTCCGGGGTCTGGGTCCAGCTGCACCCGACCGGGCTCCCGCCCACGCAGGACCCGTTGTGGCTGAACGTGGGCAAGATCGGCGAGAAGGTCGCGCTGCTCGTCGTGCTGATCGCCATCTTCTGGTGGCGGCGGGCCCACCCGCTGGACGTGGCCACCGCCAGCACGACCACGCTCATCGTGCTGTCCCCCGGCATTGGCCTGCAGTACCTGCAGTGGCCGCTACCGTCGGCGATCGCCCGGCCCACCCGGCTGACCCTGACCGCGCAGATCGCGGCCGGTCTGTGCGCGTTCACGTTCTACCTGCCGATGAATATGCTGACTTCGCACAACTGGCACGTCACCAACCGGGTGATGATGTTCGTCAGCCTGGGCGTGGTCGTGCTCTTGATCGCCGCCCTGCCCTGGGGCCGCCGGGTCTGGGACCGCTCCCGGCCCGACGAGTCCGCGGGCGCGGGTGTGCCCGCCCAAGACACCCTGGTGGCCGACCATGTGTCGGCCGAGCTGCGGGCGCCGGACGCCCCAGATGTCCCGGACGCCACTCTGCTCGCCACCAGGCCGCTGGCTGTTTCTCCGCCCCGGCGGACCGGACGGAAAGTAGGATCATTCGGTGACATCGCTGACCAGCTGGGTGGGACTTAATTCATGACTTTTGAGACGATCACCCCCCACCGGCTGATCGCTGCGCTGTTCATCGTCTTCCTTTGCCTCACGCTGATGGTGGTGTCGCAGCGCCGCGGCTGGAAGCCCACGCTGCTGGTCACGCTGGGCTTCGCTGTGGTGGTCCGGGTCGCCTTCCTGTATCTGACCTGGAAGACCTCGCCCTACGACCTGGCCAATGACTTCCATTCGGCGGCCAAGGCCACCCTGCACCACCATGACCCGATCCTGGACAACTTCCGGCCCCAGGGCTGGGCCGCGCTGCCGACCTACACGTTCGTGCTGGCCGGGGCGCTCTGGACCACCATCCACCTGCACTGGTCCTGGCTGATCGCCGCGCGTATCCCGGCCATGGTGTGCGACATCCTGCTGGTCCCGGTGGTCGGCAAGCTGGTCACCGCCTCGGGCGGATCCACCGGCCTGGCCAAACTGCGCCGCTTCCAGTACGCCTGCAGCCCGGTGGCCATCATCATCAGCAGCGAGCACGGCCAGCTGGAGCCGTTCTGCCTGCTGTTTGCGTTCCTGGCCCTGGTGGTGGTGCTGAACGGCGGCCAGACCATCACCCCCCGCCGGGCCATCGCCGGTGGCGTTCTGCTGACCGTGGCCATCTCCGGGCAGACCTGGCCCATCCTGTTCGGGCCCGCGCTGCTGGCCGCGCTGCCCACCTGGCGGCGGCGGATCCAGGCCACGGTGGCCGGGGCGGCGACGTGGATCCTGATCTTCGTCACCATGCCGCTGACCGTGGGCACGCCGATCGACAAGTTCCCGTACCTGTTCAAGCACATGACCAGCAACCAGCCCACCATCGGTACCTTCGGCTGGGCCGGAGTGTGGGTGACCCAGCACCCGACCACGCTCCCGGTCTGGTCGGACCCGATGTGGGTGCACGTGGCCAAGTACGGCACCAAGCTGGCCCTGCTCGGCGTGCTGCTGGCCGTGTTCTGGTGGCGTAGGGCGCACCCGCTGGACATGGCCACGGCCTCGGTGACCGCGCTCATCGCGATCACGCCCGCCTTCGGCACCCAATACCTGCAGTGGCCGGTGCCGTCGTCGATCGCCAAGCCGACCAAGCTGACGCTGGCCGTGCAGATCACCACCGGCCTGACCGCGGCCATGTTCTACCTGCCCATGCAGATGATGCAGTACCCGCTCTGGAACGACGTCGACGACGGGATGATGTTCGCCAGCGTGGCCCTGGTCATCTTCATGGTCATCGCGCTGCCCTGGCAGCGCCGGGTCTGGGACCGGTCCCAGACGCCCCCGGACCTGCTCGACGGGCCGACCGGGGAGACCGGGGAGGCCGTGGTGTCCGACCGGGCCTCGGACGAGGCCGCCCCGGAATCCGGCCAGCTCCACCACGACGACCTGCCCGAACGAGTCTCCGACGTGGCCGGCTCCGACCGCGGTCCCGGGTCGGCCGCCTCCTGACGCCAGACCGGCCCGCACCGACCCGCCCCCGCACCGAGCTAACCCCCGCACCGAGCTAACCCCGCACCCCCCAAAGGTAAGACCAATATGCCAAACTGGGGGCATGGCTCCTCTGCCCCTCACGCTGGCCTGCGGGCCGTACGACCGGACCCGGGCCCTGGCCGACGGGCGGGTGCCGGTCGAAGGCACTGACCTGCGCTACATCGCGCTCGATCCAGAAGAGATCTTCTTCCGCATGCTCGGCCACGGCGAGTTCGATGTCTCCGAGCTGTCGCTGTCGTCCTACCTGCTGACCCACCTGGCCGGCGGCCCCGCCGGCGGTACCGCCAGCCCCCTGATCGCGATCCCGGTCTTCCCGTCCCGCAGCTTCCGGCACAGCGGCGTCTACGTCCGCGACGGGTCCAGCGTCACCCGGCCCGAGGACCTGGCCGGCCGCACCGTCGGGGTGGCCGAGTACCAGCTCACGGCCAACGTCTGGATCCGCGGCATCCTGCAGGAGTACCACGGGGTGCCGGCCCGGTCGGTCCGCTACCGGACCGGCGGCCTGAACCAGCCGGGACGGCAGGAGAAGATCCCGCTCCACCTGCCGCCCGACATTGACATCGCCCCGATCCCGCCCGGCCAGACCCTGGCCGGCCTGCTGGCCCGCGGCGAGATCGACGCCGTCTACTCACCCCGGGCCCCGATCGCGCCCGAGGGGGCCCGGCTGCGCCGCCTGTTCACCGACCCCCGCCGGGCCGAACAGGACTACTACCGGGCCAGCGGCGTGTTCCCGGTCATGCACGTGGTCGTCCTCCAGCGCCGGCTGTACGAGGCGAACCGCTGGCTGGCACAGTCCCTGATGAAGGCATTCGAAAAAGCCAAGGGCCTGGCCTACGCGGACCTGCAGCGAACCGCGGCCCTGGCCGTCACCCTGCCCTGGGTCCGGGAGGAGTACGAGGCCAGCGTCGAACTGCTCGGCCCCGACTACTGGTCCTACGGTCTCACCCCGAACCAGGCCGTGCTGGAGACGTTCATCCGCTACGCCGACGAGCAGGGCATGATCGCCCGGCGGCCCGGCCCGGCCGAGTTGTTCGCCCCCGAGACTTTGCACAGTGTGATCATTTAGCCCCTTCGTCACCGTTGTCACCAGCCTCGGGAGCAGGGACGATGAGCGGGTGCTCGAGTTCCCGCCACGGTGTCCACCTATGGGGCGACCGCCGGCCTGGCTGAACGTGCTGGTGCCGCCCGGCCACGGGCAGGCATTCGACGTGCCCGCGCCCGACCTGGGCGACGGGGCCGTGGTGGGTGTGCGCACCTGGTCGCCGCCGGGGGTGACCGACGGCCAGCCCCTGCCGCTGCTGGTGGTGCACGACGGACCCGAGTACGACCTGCGGGCCGCGCTGATCCGGTACCTGGCCGCGGGGGTGGCGGGGGCCTGGCTGCCGCCGCTGCGGGCCGCGCTGCTCGCCGCCGGGCAGCGGGACCAGTGGTACTCCGCGCACCCGGCCTACGCGCGCACGCTGGCCCGGGTGGTCCTGCCCGCGGTGACCGGCCGCCTGGCCAGCACGGCCCGGATCGGGATGGGAGCCAGCCTGGGCGCCCTGGCCATGCTGCACGCGCACGCCCGCCACCCGGGTACGTTCGGCGCGCTGTTCCTGCAGTCCGGCAGCTACTTCACGCTGCAGTACGACCGGATGGAGGAAAGTTTCCGGTACTTCCGCCGGATCGTCCGCTTCGTGGCCGCGGCCCCGCCGGCCCGGGCCGCCACCCGGCCGGTCCCGGCCGTCCTCACCTGCGGCACCAGCGAGGAGAACCTGCCCAACAACCAGCTGATGGCCCAGGCCCTGGCGGCCGCGGGCTACCCGGCCGAACTGCACGAGGTCCGGGGCGGCCACGACTGGCCCACCTGGCGCGACAGCCTCGATCCCCACCTCACCGGCCTGCTCCGGCGGACGGCCGGATGAACCGGGACGTGGCTGAGCTGTGGTCGGACAGTCTCGGGGCGGCGGGCACGGTGGTGCGCTACGGCCACTGGGGCCGCCCGCTGCTGGTGTTCCCGACCGAGGGTCACGGGGCCTGGGAGTTCGAGGAGCAGGGCATGACCGGGGCGGTGGCGTCGCTGATCGACGCCGGGCGGCTCAAGGTCTACTGCGTGGACGGCTACGACCGGGCCTCCTGGTCCGACCGCTCGCTGCCGCTGGAGGAGCGGGCCCGCCGGCACGAGCGCTACGAGGCCTGGATCACCGGCCAGGTGGTGCCCTGGATCCGCCAGGACTGCCAGGGTCCGGCCGAGGTGGCCACGTTCGGCTGCAGCCTCGGCGCGTACCACGCGGCCAACTTCGCCCTCAAGCGGGCCGACCTGTTCCCGCTGGCCCTGTGCCTGTCCGGCAACTACGACCCGGCCTCCTGGCACAGCTGGGGCGAGCGCGGCGCCGCCGCCTACTTCAGCAACCCCACCGACTACGTGCCCCACCTGCACGGCGACCATCTGGACTGGCTGCGGGCCCGGGTCAGCCTGCTGCTGGTCTGCGGGCAGGGCCAGTGGGAGGACACCACCGGCTCCCTGGACAGCACCCGGCGGTTCGCCGCCCTGCTGGCCGAGCAGGGTCTCCGGCACGAACTCGACCTCTGGGGGCACGACGTCCCGCACGACTGGCCGTCCTGGCGAGCCCAGTTCGCCCACCACATGCCGCGATTCTGCTGAGGAGGAAGCTCACCATGACTGGTACTCCACACCTGATCGGGCTGCTGCTCGGGACCGAGGAAGACTGGCCCCGCGCCTTCGAGACGATCCTGGGCCGGCTCGGCCCCATCGCCGGGACGGGCGGCGAGCGGCACGTGTTCAAGTCCGAACGGATCACCATCGAGCCGTTCAACCTGCGCGACCGGCCTCGCCACGAACTGGTCATCGACCGCCTGGCCTACTGGTACTACCAGCCGCGCGAATGGCTCAAGAAGGTCTCCATGATGAACGGGGTCTACCTGCTGAACAGCCCGTTCACCTTCCAGTCGATGGAGAAGCACACCGCCTACTGCGCGATGATGCGGCTCGGGCTCAAGGTCCCGGAGACCGTGCTGGTGCCGTACAAGAACCCGGTCGACAACTCCCGCTACGCCGACACCGCGTCCAAGTACAACCAGCCGTTCGACCTCGACGGCCTGGCCGAGCAGATCGGCTACCCGCTGTTCATGAAGCCCTTCGACGGCGGTGGCTGGCGCGGCGTGTCCAAGATCCGCAACCCGGCCGAACTGCACGCCGCCTACGACGCCAGCGGCGAGATGCTCATGCACCTGCAACAGTCCATCAACTACGACGTGTTCGCCCGGTCCCTGTCCATCGGCCCCGAGACCATGGTCATGCGCTTCCAGCCCGACCAGCCCATGCACCGGCGCTACCAGGTCGACCACAACTTCCTCAGCCCCGAGGCTGGGGCCGAGGTGGTGACGATCGGGCGCCTGGTCAACGCCTTCTTCCGCTGGGAGTTCAACTCCTGCGAGACGTTGATCAAGGACGGCGAGGTGTACCCCATCGACTACGCCAACGCCTGCCCGGACGTCGCCCTGACCAGCCTGCACTACTACTTCCCGTGGGCGATGAAGGCCCTGGTCAAGTGGTGCGTGTTCGCCCTCGCCACCGGCCGCCGGGCCCAGCTCGACCTGCAGACCGACCGGTTCTTCGAAGCGGCCGACACTCCCGGCACCAGTTACGGGGAAAAGCTGGGTGTCTATCGCGAGTTGGCCGACGCCTACTTCGAGACCGACCGCTACGAGGACTTCTGCGCCAGCAACCTGGCCCACATCGACGACATCGTCCTGGAGTGGGTGGCCAGCCCGGACTTCGACGACCTTCTCGTGCAGACCGTCCGCTCGGTCTACCCCGCCCACGAGCACGAGCAGTTCATCGCCCACCTGCGCGGCCTGGTCACGCTCTGGGTCGACGACGAAACGGCCCGCCTCCGCTCCTAGCACCGGCTAAGCTGCGTCACGCCAAGTTGTAACTGCAAGGTTACAAAGAGCGAGGAGCGCGCAGGCTGGTGGGGAATCCGCTGGGCACGGTGAAGAGCCGGACGCCGTCACGCCCGCATCCGTCCGAAGCGCCCGGGCGGTTCGGCTGGGGCGGGCGGCCGTCGCTCCGGTGGGCTCTGGTCCTGGCCGTCGGGTACCTGGCCCAGGTGGCGTTCCGGCTCTGGCTGAGCCGCCACCAGGTGGTGCCGCTGGCCAACCCGGACGAGTCCGCGTACCTGATCGAAGCGCGCGTGCTGGCCCATGCCGGGGCGCCGTCGGACTTCTCCTACGGGACCCTGTACCAGGCCGGGTACTCGCTGCTGCTGGTGCCCATCTACTGGTTCACCAGCAACTCGGTCACCGTCTACCACTCGGCCATGGCGGTCAACGCCGTGGTCAACGCATCGCTCATGCCCCTGGCCTACCTGGCCCTGCGCCGCCTGTCGACGCCGCGCGGGCTGGCCTGCCTGGGGGCGGCCGCGGCCGCGCTGGTGCCGGAGGGCGTGTTCTACACCCAGGTCGCGATGTCCGACGCGATCTTCCCGGTGGTGGTGCTGGCCTGGCTGCTGGCCGTGCACAGCTGGCTGACCGCCCGCCGCGGGCAGGCCTGCCTGGGCTGGAGCGCGCTGTCCGCGCTGCTGGCGGGCTACTCCTACGCGGTGCACCCGCGCGGCCTGGTCGTGATCGTGGCCTTCGGCCTGGTCACCGTCTACGCCATGGCGCGCCGGATGGTGCCCGCCTGGAGCGCTGGGCCCGTCGTGGTCATGCTGGGCCTGGTGCTGGCCGCGACCAGGAAGCTGGACCACCGGGTCCTGGCCCTGCTCTATCCCGAGGGCCAGCGCAGCCTGTCCGGCGAGGCTCTGAACCGGCTGACCAGCCTGCACGAACAGAAAAAGATCCTCTACATGGCCCTCGGCCAGCTGTGGCGGGTCAGCACCGACACCTGGGGCATCGCCGCGCTGGGCATCCTGGCCGCGGTGGTGCTGGTGTTCCGGCCCCGGGTCCGCGAGGACGTG
>DASXJM010000197.1:0-3818 GCA_036497405.1 Streptosporangiaceae bacterium
GACGGCTCATCGGCCCGGGTCCTGGGGGTCAACCGGCTGCCCGGCGTGGCCGAGGACTGCGGGGTGACCGGGTTCGCGCCCACCGACCAGCCCCGGCAGAACACGGTCTGCACCGGATCGAACGACCTCGTCGTCTTCACCCCGCAGTTCGGGGCGCCGCTGCCCCCGCCGCCGAGCTCAGGTCCCGCCCTCCAGGTCGTCGTCGACTCCCACGGGAAGGTCGTGTCGGCCGGGACGCCCGGCGGCACCCTCCCGGCCGGGGACTGGGCCGTGCAGGCCATCGGCACCGACCAGGCCTGGCTCGCGGCCCACGTTCGGGCCGGCGCCCGGCTGTCGGTCAGCGAGCAACTCCGGACCGGGTCGGGGCGGCCGCTGGGGCAGAACCCGGGCACCACCGTGACCAGCGCCGGCCCGCTCCTGCTGCAGAACGGCCGGCCGGCCATTGACGCGGTCGCCGAGGGCGTGCTCGACCCGCGGGACCTGAACGACTACACCTTCAGCGCCTACAAGCACGCCCGGACCATGATCGGGGTGGACCGCCAGGGCCGGATCCTGCTGGCCACCGTGGACGGGATCCCGGGCGTGAGCGAGGGCATGACCCTCACCGAGGAGGCCGCGTTCATGCGCTCGCTCGGCGCGGTCGACGCGATGAACCTGGACGGCGGCGGGTCCACCCAGTTCGCGTCGTTCGGGCAGGTGCTGGACGATCCGTCCAGCAGCCCGCTCCGGCCCGTCGGCGACACCGTGGAAGCCGTGCCCAATCCGTGAGCCGCGGCGCATAGGGACCCCGCCCGTGGGTAGGGCAGGGCCTCATGTTCGAGCAACCAGGCGTCACGTTCATCGGCAACGCGACCACGGTGATCCAGTACGGCGGCTTCACCTTGCTGACCGACCCGAACTTCCTGCGCCGGGGTGACCGGGCCCACCTCGGGTACGGCCTGACCAGCAAACGGCGGGCCGATCCGGCGGTCACCATCGGCGAGCTCCCCGCGCTGGACAGCGTGATCCTGTCCCATCTGCACGACGACCACTGGGACCGGGTCACCGACCGCGAGCTGGACCAGCGGCTCCCGGTCCTGACCACCGAGGCGGCGGCCACCACCCTCCGCTCACGCGGCTTCTCCGCGGCCCAGGCCCTGCCGACCTGGGATCACCACCTGCTGGTCAAGGACGATCGCCAGGTGCGGATCACCGCCTTGCCCGGGCGGCACGCCCCCGGCGCCCTGCAGCGACTGCTGCCGCCGGTCATGGGCACCCTGCTGGAGTTCGGCCGGTCCGGGGGCGACCCGGAACTGCGCATCTACATCAGCGGTGACACGCTGATGTTCGAAGGCATCGGTGAGATCGCCCGCCGCTGCCCGGGAATCGACCTGGGCATCGTGCACCTGGGCGGCACCAAGCTACTCGGCCTGGTCACGGTGACCATGAACGGCGAGCAGGGCGCCGACTGGCTGCAGACCGTGGACTGCTCACAGGTGATGCCGGTCCACTTCGACGACTACACCGTCTTCCGCTCGCCGCTGTCGGATTTCCAGGCCGAGGTGCGCAGGCGCGGGCTGGCCGACCGGGTGCGGACGGTGGATCGTGGGGCCACGCTGCCGCTCCCGGTCGCCGCAGGCTGATCCGATCACCCGGCGGTGATCTGGCGGGGGCCGCCACCCCGGCCCCCGCGGCCACCGCCCGGGTCGGACGGTGCGCCGCCGATGAGCGCGGTGCGGCCGGTCGGCATGGGCAGCGGCACCGGAGCCGGGCCCCGGTTACCCTTGGCCGGCTTGCTGGCCAGCCGCAGGGCCAGGGCCGGGCACATGTCCACCGCCTGCTGGGCGTCCTTCTCCAGCCAGTCCGGCACCGGAATGTCCAGCATCACCGGGTAGCCGGTGCTGTCCAGGTGGACGATCTCCGGCACCAGGTGGGCGCACAGGCCGTGGCCCTCGCAGCGGGTCCAGTCCACGACCAGCCGCTGCTGGGCCTGGACCTCGGGACCGGTGGGCAGCGGCAGCACGCCGCGGACCGGGCGGCCGCAGGAGGAGTGGAACACGTGCGCGGCCAGGTCCTCGGTGAACACGTCCAGGGCCGACAGCACGAACCGGGTGGTGCCGTCCGGGTGGGCGCAGGCCCCGCGCCCGGACACCGCGGCCGAGGACCGGCGGGCCACGTCCAGGGCCTCGATGCCGCCCGAGCCGTCGATGATGGCGGCCAGGGCGCGGGCGATCCGGGGCAGGCCGAGCTTGCACGGCCCGCACTGCCCGGCCGACTCCCCGGCCAGGTAGCTGGCGATCCGCGACACCTCGCCCAGCGGGCAGGTCCCGTCGCCCAGCGGCAGCACGATGCCGGCGCCGAGCGTGCCGCCCACCGCCTCCATCCCGGACCGGGAGACCGGCACCACGTAGGCGTTCTCGGCGGGCAGCCACATGCCGTGGTAGCCGCCGACCAGCACCCCGTCGCCCGCCGGGGCCTGGCAGATGTCCAGCACCGAGCCCAGCGGCACGCCGGTCGGGACCTCGACCACGGCCGGGCGCGCGGCTGAGCCGCTCACGCTGAGCAGGACCGTGCCGGGCTCCTCGGGCATGCCCACCGACGCGTAGCGCTCCGGTCCGAGCAGGGCCAGCACGGCCAGCTGGGCGTAGGTCTCGGCGTTGGACAGCAGGGTGGGCAGCCCGTACACGCCGCTCTCGGCGGCCAGGGTCTTGCGGCCGGGCGGGATCGGCGTCTTACCGTTGATGGCCCGGACCAGCGCGCCGCTCTCCCCGGAGATGAAGCGCTCCGGCACCTCGACGATGCGGACCAGATCGCGCAGGCCCGGCTCGGCCGCCACCGCGGCTTCCAGCGAGCGGTTGGCCAGTTCGTTGCTGGCCACCCCGATGACGATCTCTTCGGCGCCGATGGCCTCGGCGGCCAGCGCGGCCCCGCTCAGGATGAGGTACGGCGACCGCATGAGCAGCATCTTGTCCTTGAAGCTGCCGGGTTCGCCTTCGGTGGCGTTGACCACCACGATCGTGGGCTGGTCCTTCTTGGCCGCCGCGTCCACGACCGCCTTCAGCTTGCGGGCGAACGGGAACGCCGCCCCGCCGTGGCCGCGCAGGTCAACCTGCTGGCCCATGGCGATGATGTCGACGTCGGACAGTCTCGGCAGCCGGCCGAACAGATCCCGGTGGGCCTCCAGGTCGAGCCGCGGGTAGCGGTCGAGCCCGGCGGTGAGCCGGGCCGCCCCGATCCGCATGATGGCCGGGGCGGCGGGGGCCGCGCCCGGGTTCATCCCCGAATGGGAGCTCATCGTCGTTCATCACCGCCGTAGGAGGGAACCCGCGGGAGGGGTTCCGTGCCGTCGTGGACCGATGGGTGGCCGGGCCGCCGCCGGCGACCTGGCCGGGGCGGCCCTTGCGGCGAGCCGGGGTACCCGGACCCGGGCGGGGGCGGCGGTGCCCCGTAACCCTGAGCCGGTGGGTAACCCTCATACGGGGCGGCCGCGTAGGGGTGCTCGGTGTCATACATCGGCGCGGACTCGTAGCCGTCCGACGCGTAGGGCGCCTGGCCGGGACCGTAGTCCCGGTCGTCGCGGTAGCCGCCCTGGCCGGGATAGGCGCTGGGCGGGCCGTAGCCGGGACCCTCGTCGTACCCCGGGCCGGGGCCGTAACCCGGGTCGGGCTGACGGCGCGGTTCCGGCCGGTAGGGCTGCTGCTGGTCGTAGCCGTCCGGGCGGTAGGGCTCCCGGCGGTACGGGTCCTGGCGTTGGTAGTTGTCCGGGCCGGCCGGGTAGCCCGGGGGCGGACCGGCCGGCGCCGGCGGCCGGGGGGCGTAACCGCCGGCCTGGTTCGGGT